>NZ_JBEPEL010000059.1:0-47348 GCF_040300825.1 Streptomyces sp. NPDC000229 | reverse complement strand
TAGTTGCCGACTGGGGGCTGTCGGTGATGGGTCGCCCGTATGGTTGCCCTTGTTGGGGCCCCCCCTCTGTGGGGCGGCACCACGCTTCTTGGCGTTCTCGGCCGCTCCGTCGGGGCGCGGAGTACGGCTCAGGCGTCGGGGAGGGGCGGCAGGGCCCGGCACAGCGCGTCGAGTGCGGGTCGGTAACGGTGCTCGGGGGGCGTGGCGTAGCCGACGACCAGCCCGTCCTGGTGAGGTTCGGGGGCGTCGGGGTGGCGGAAGCCGGCGAGGCCGTCGAGTGCGACGCCCATCCACGTGGCCGCCTTGACGGTGGAGGCCTCGGTGCCCGGCGGCAGGCGCAGGACGGCGTGCAGTCCGGCCGCCACGCCGGTCACCGCGATGTGCGGGGCGTGCTCGGCCAGCGCTGCGACGAGTTGGTTGCGGCGGGCGCGGTAGCGTTGCCGCATACGGCGGATGTGCTTGTCGTACTGTCCGGATTCGATGAACTCCGCGAGGGCGAGCTGGTCGGTGACGCCCGTCCACGCCTCACGCAGCCCCTTGGCCGTGAGTACGTCGTCGACCAGGTGCGGCGGCAGCACCAGCCAGCCGAGCCGGATCGCCGGGGACAGGCTCTTGCTGGCCGAGCCCATGTAGACGACGTGGCCGGGATCGAGTCCCTGCACGGCGCCCACGGGTTCGCGGTCGTAGCGGAACTCGCCGTCGTAGTCGTCCTCCAGCACCACGCCGCCCCGAGCCCGCGCCCAGTCGACGGCCGCGGCACGGCGCGTCGCGTGCAGGGGGCCTCCGGTGGGGAACTGGTGGGCGGCGGTGAGCAGAACGGCACGTGCGCCGTGCCGTGACGAGGTGCCCGGATGCGTCGCCAGCCGGTCGGTCCTGGCACCTTTCGCGTCCAGCCCCATGGGGATGGTGCGCACTCGGGCGTCGGCCAGGATGCCGCGGTGGAACGGCAGCCCGTACGGCTCGACGGCGAGGGGTCCGGACAGCACACCGCCACCGAACAGCAGGCGCAGCCCGTGCGCGAACCCGGCGCAGACGACGATCTGCTCCGGTGAAGCGCACACCCCGCGGGCCCGGGCGAGGTAATCGGCCAGCGCGCGCCGGAGTTCGGGACGGCCCTGGGGGTGTGCGGGGCCGAAGGCGTCGTGCGGTGCGGCGGTCACCGCCCGGCGGACGGCCGCTGCCCACGCGGCGCGGGGGAAGGACGTCGCGTCGGGCTGCCCCTGCCGGAGGTTGTGGGGGGCGCCCGACTCGTCGCCCGGGGCCTTCTTGGGGACGCGCTGGGCCTTGGCGGCGACCCGCTCGGCGACCCGGGTGCCGGAGCCCTGCCGGGCGGTCAGCCACCCTTCGGCGACCAGTTCGGCGTACGCGTCCGCCACCGTGTTGCGGGCCACCCCCAGGTCGACGGCGAGCGAGCGGTACGGCGGCAGCCGGGTGCCCGGCGTGAGCCGCCCGGTCCGCACCGCCTCACGCAGGGCCGCCGCCACCGCCGCGCGGCGGGGTCCTGCGGGCGACAGCTCAAGATGCAGGTCCGAGCCTGCCTCGTGGGCGGAATTGACCCGGGATTCCGGCACCTTACTGCACCCTTCTGTCGGTCTCTCGGGCACCTAGGCTAATCGCATGACGAACGGCACCGCGGTCTCCCGCCCCTTCCGAGTCGACTTCGCGACCTCCGCGCCGCAGGTGTTCAAAGCCCTCGTCGGGTTCGACGCCGCCGCACGCGACGGCCTGGATCCCGCACTGGTCGAACTGGTCCAGATCCGCGCCTCGCAGCTCAACGGCTGCGCGTACTGCCTCCATATGCACACGTCCGACGCGCGCAAGGCGGGCGAGAGCGAAGAACGCCTGCACATGGTGCAGGTGTGGCGGGACGCGGCGCACTTCTTCGCCCCCGAAGAGCGGGCGGCGCTGGCCTTGACCGAAGCCGTCACCCGGATCGCCGACGGCGTGCCCGACGACGTCTACCGCCGTGCCGCCGAGCACTTCGACGACACCGAACTGGCCCGGCTCATCGCCCTGATCCTGACGATCAACACATGGAACCGTATCGCCCTCACGACCGCCAAGGCCCGGGGCACCGACGAACTCCGCTGACCCACCGCCCGGCCGGACGCACATGCGGGGCCGTACTTTCCGGCGCCCTCGGCGCGTTCAGCGACGGTCGTCGAGCCAGTGACCCGGAATCAGGTCTCTGGATGACGGGGGCTTCCAGGAACTCCTCCAGGGTCCCCGGCCGGGGCAACGGCGGCCAGGGCAGCGGCGTCGACTGCCGCCATGCCCCGTACGCGGTAGGCCCGTTCGCCCGCGGGTACGGCAGCCGTGACGGTGACGAGGCCGGAGCGACGGGCGGGCGGCGAGGCCGAGAACGTCCAGGCGGCGATTCCCGAGCGCTCCAGGGCGAGGACACTCGGCGATCCGCGCGTGGAGTCGATCACCGTACGCGGTGCCCGGGCCCTGGCTCTGCGCTGCGCCACGTCGACCGCCGGCCGTCGGCTGCGGCGACCGCAGTGGAGCGGCGTGCGTCGGATCAGGCCGCCCCGTGCCGGGCAGGACGGCCGGATATCGTCACGGGGCGATGGGCAGCCGGCGCTTGTGGTCGGTGAGGCGGTAGCGGTGGAGGATCGTTTCGAAGACACGCTCGTCCACCGGCTTGCCCTCCAGGAAGTCGTCGATGTCGTCGTAGGTGACGCCGAGCGCGTCCTCGTCGGCCTTGCCCGGGTCGAGGGTCTCCAGGTCGGCCGTCGGTGTCTTCCACACCAGCTCCGCGGGCGCGCCGAGGGCGTCCGCGACCGCGCGCACCCGGCGCTTGGTCAGGCCGGTCAGCGGGACCAGGTCGGCGGCGCCGTCACCGAACTTGGTGAAGAAGCCGGAGACCGCCTCGGCGGCGTGGTCGGTGCCGACGACCAGGCCGTCGTGCGCGCCGGCCACCGCGTACTGGGCGATCATGCGCTGCCGGGCCTTGATGTTGCCGTGTACGAAGTCCTGGTGGCGGGCGTCGCGGAAGCTCACGCCGGCGGCCAGCGAGGCCTCGAGCGCGGCGTCGCTCGCGGGCTTGATGTCGACGGTCAGCACGTGGTCGGCCTGGATGAAGGAGAGCGCGAGCTGGGCGTCGTGCTCGTCGGCCTGGACCCCGTAGGGCAGCCGCATCGCGTAGAACCGGGCCTCGTGCCCGGCGGCCCGGGCCCGCTCGACGGCGAGCTGGCACAGCCGGCCGGTGGTGGTGGAGTCGACGCCGCCGCTGATGCCGAGCACGAGGGAGCGCAGACCGGTGGACGTCAGCCGCTCGGCGAGGAAGGCCACCCGGCGCTCGATCTCCCGCTCGGCGTCGAAGGCCTCGGCGACCTCCAGTTCCCGGGCGATCTCCTGCTGCAGGGCTATGGACGCCGGCTCGCTCACGTCTGCTCCTTGTTCCGGTTCACGGTGAGGTGTCGCGCCCAGCCTACCCAGGGGGTGTCCGGTGAGTCCGGGGCGGACGGCCCCGGGCGGCCGGCCCACTCCGTCCGCTCAGCCGAGCACGAGCGGGACCTTCACGGCCAGCCCGCCCAGCGCGGCCTTCTCGGCGGCCGTCGGAGCGCGACGCCCGGTCCCGACCAGCAGGGCGTCCTTGTCGGAGAACGACGCCGGAACCGGTGCCCCGGCGATCTTTTCCAGCGCCGCGCGGGCGGCCGCGAGGGTCTCGGCGGGCGGGTCGGCGGCCGAGGGCAGGTGCGCGATCAGGTCGAGATGGTGCAGCGTCCATTCCATGACGTACGCCGACAGGTAGTCGCCGACCGTCAGGACCTCGTCGCGGGTGCCCACGCGCGCGCCCGGGTCGGCGAGTTCGGCGGCGCGCCCGGCGGCGGAGCCCACGTCGTCGAAGTGGAACTTGAGCCACCTAGGCTCGCCGTACGCCGCGGCCAGCCGGGGAATCAGCGCGTCGAGCGGGTCCTCGCCCGTCGGGGGCTCGACGAGCTCCCAGTAGGTGACCGAGTCCACGGTCGGTTCGGTTTCGGCGGGCGTGACGAGTGTGATCAGGACGTCCTGGGCGTCAATGATCAGGTGGCACACCAGGTCCCTCACGAGCCAGCCGGTACAGCCGGACGGCCGTTCCCAGTCCTGGTCGGACAGTTCGTCGACCGCCGTGCGCAACGCCGTCCAGGAGCGTGAGAAGAGGTCCACTCGGGCACGGTAGTGCCTCACGGGAACGGCGGACAAGCGCATACCGAGGGCGCCGGCCCGCACGCCCGCCCGCTGCTCGTGCCGCCGATCGCCCGGCCGATGCGGGTGCCGCACCGGGCGTGCACCCACGCATGCGTACGCGTTCCTCGGTGCGAACCGCTGCCGGAGGGGGCTGCTGCGTTCCGACGGCCGGACTCAGAGTGTCGCTCCGGCGGTGCGGCGGCCGTACACCGGAACGAGGCCACATCGATCGCACGCTCCCTGCCGGCGGTTCCGACCAGCGTCCTGCACCCCGTGAAGCCGCCGACGGCACCGGTCACTCAGCCGGTCGGCCGAGTCCGGCGAGCGCGGCGGGCTCCGTGCCCCGGCGGCGTCAGTCGCCGCCAGTCACCTTGTCCATGAGGCCGCTGTAGGCGAGTTGCAGCGCGTCGGCCCCGGCCACGGAGGCCGTGACGGCCAGGACGGACCGGGTCGCCCGGGGCCACAGGAAGCGCCCCGCGGTCAAGGTGGTGCTCACCCACATGCTCATGCAGAACGGGCAGGTCAGCAGCTCACCGATGGTGTGCCTCAGCCCGTGGCGCGGTCGTTCGCTGACCTCGGCCGGCCCCTGCGTGCCCTCGTACGTGGTGAAGGGCGTCCGCAGCGGGCTGGTGACCGCACCCTTCGTCAGGAGACGGCTGATCCGGAAGGTGGCGATCGCGGTGAGGGCGATGTCCTGTACGTCATGCCGCTCCGGGGGGGATCCGTAGCGTCGGATCAAGGCGGCCAATCCTCCGGCGTAGGCGGCGTAACCCGCCAACGCCATCGCGTAACCGCTCATCGGCCGCTCGTCGGCTTCATCATCGGTCATCGGTACGTCCTCGTGCTCGCCCACCGGCACCCCTCTCGTCGTTCGGTCGGCGAGTGCCCCCTATGGGAGGCGGTCAATCAGCCACGCTGCCATCCAATGTGCCGGCAGCGCGCACATGGGCTGTCCGGGTGAGCGGCACGCCGTATCCGAGAGGCCTCCGCGCCACTGTGGAAGGCATGGACGCGGGGCGCCGTCATATGCGCCCCGTTTCCGGGCATCGGCCGGCGTCAGCACCCTCACGGGCCATGGTGAAGGAAGCAGTACCGATGCGCATCCCGCCAACGGCTCGTGCAGTGGACGGACCGCGGGGCACCGGCGTACGGCGACCAGCACGGTGAACCGAACCCTGAATGGAACGGAAGGGAGCCCCCAAGATGGGCCACGGAGGAAACGTCATCGAGGAGCTGACAGCGGACCACCGCGAGGTGGACGCCCTGTTCGCGCAGATCGAAGCGCACCCCGCCGACGACCCCGAGCGCCGGGTCCTCGCCGACCGGCTCACCATGGAGCTGATCCGGCACGCGGTCGCCGAGGAGGAGCATCTGTACCCGGTGGTCCGCCGGTACGTGGACGGTGGTGACGACCTGGCGGACAAGGAGATCGCCGACCACAGCGAGGTGGAGCGCCTCCTGAAGGACCTGGAGGGCTGCCGGCCCGGTGATGCGCGGTTCGACACCCTGGTCACCCGGCTGAAGTCGTCGGTCACCGAACACGTCCGGGACGAAGAAGACCGCCTCTTCCATCTGCTGGCCGAGGTGTGCCCGGCCGGGATGCTCGATGAGCTGGGCGAAAAGGTGCGGCGGGCCAAAGAGACCGCGCCGACCCGCCCGCACCCCTCCGCTCCCGACACCCCGCCGCTCAACAAGATCCTGGCGCCGGGAACCGGGATGGTCGACCGGGTCCGCGACATGCTCACCGGGCGCGGCAAGCGGGCCTGAGACGCGGGTCCACCCCTGGGCCCGGGCCGGCCAAGAGGGCCGGCCAAGAGGGGAGCCTGAGCAGCCCCTCGCTCAGATGAGTGATTTTGGGTTTGAGTGGCTGATGTGAGGAAACACGGCCGGTGTGCCGCGGTGCCCGCCTCCGGTCGTGAGGAGCACGGGGAGAGCGCCGCGTCGGCTGGAGACGCCGACCGCGCCATGACGCCGCGGCGCACCATGCCCGACCGCTCGACGCGGTCGGCCCGTCGTACGACGCCCACCGCACCGCCGCACCCGGCACGGTGCGACGGTCGGACGACGCATCGCGCGCTGCGGCGTCGGCCCCGGCCGTCGACTCCTGCAACGCCGTCTCCGTCCGGCACGGCCTGCCCGCCGACGCGCCTTCGCCCCGGACCACGTCACCGGCGACGCGGCATCCGCCCCGCGCACGGCGACGAGCCCTTCACGCCACTCGGCGAACCCGACACCATCGAGAACCCCGGTCCCGGCGAATTCGTCGACGCCGACACCATCGGCGTCCTCATCCGCCACTGGAACCACCGCGACGCACTACCTCACCTTCTCGGTGAGTTCCCTCAGGGCGATGTTCAGCCGCAGGACGTTGACCCGGGGCTCGCCCATGAAGCCCGGGATCCGTCCTTCGACGTGGTCCTCGACCAGTTGCTCCACCGCCCGGACGTCGAGGTGGTTCCGTTCGGCGACGCGATGGACTTGGAGCCTGGCGTACTCGGGGGAGATATGAGGGTCGAGTCCGGAGGCGGACGAGGTGACGGCGTCGGCCGGCACGTCCGAGGGCTTCACCTCGTAGCCCTTGGCCCGGTTGTCCTCGATGACCGCCTTCTTGGCGTCCTCGACCCACTGGAGCAGTTCGTCGTTGTCACCGGACCGGTTGGTCGCGCCGGAGAGGATCAGCGTGTACTGCGTGTTGACGGTGTTGGTGCCGAGGCCGTTGGACGGACGCGGCTGGAACCACCTGAGGTCGGGAGACGGCGTCTCCTCCCCCGCCTTCCGTGGCAGGTCGTAGCGCTGGCCGACGAGTTCGGAGCCGACGACCTCGCCATCGCTCGTGATCTCCGAGCCGTTGGCCTTGTCGTGGAAGAGACCCTGGGCGACTCCCGTCACGGCGAGCGGGTGGATCACACCGCACACGAGCGTCAGCACCAGGAGGGCACGCAGCCCCGCCCCGACCAACCGGGCAGTGTTTCCGATGGAGTTGTTCATGGCAGGTCAGCCGATTCCCGGGAGAGAGGAGAGGATCAGGTCAATGATCTTGATGCCGATGAAAGGGGCGACCAGTCCGCCCAGGCCGAAGACCCCGAGGTTGCGCCGGAGCATCCGGTCGGCGCTCATCGGCCGGTACGTCACCCCCTTCAGGGCGAGCGGTACGAGCGCGATGATGATCAACGCGTTGAAGATCACCGCGGAGAGGATCGCGGACTGCGGAGAGGCCAGACCCATGATGTTGAGCTTGTCCAGGCCGGGATGGGCCACGGCGAACATCGCGGGGATGATCGCGAAGTACTTCGCCACGTCATTGGCGACGGAGAACGTGGTGAGCGCGCCCCGGGTGATGAGAAGTTGCTTGCCGATCTCGACGATCTCGATGAGCTTGGTCGGGTCGGAGTCGAGGTCGACCATGTTCCCGGCCTCCTTGGCGGCCGAGGTGCCGGTGTTCATCGCCACTCCCACGTCGGCCTGGGCCAGGGCGGGGGCGTCGTTCGTACCGTCACCGGTCATCGCGACGAGCTTCCCGCCGGCCTGCTCCCGCTTGATGAGCGCCATCTTGTCCTCGGGCGTCGCCTCGGCGAGGAAGTCGTCGACCCCGGCCTCGTCCGCGATGGCCTTGGCAGTGAGCGGGTTGTCACCCGTGATCATGACGGTCTTGATGCCCATGCGGCGCAGTTCGTCGAACCGCTCACGCATGCCGTCCTTGACGACGTCCTTCAGGTGGATGACGCCCAGGACGCGCGCGCCCTCACCGTCCTCCACAGCCACCAGCAGCGGCGTGCCACCAGCCTGTGAAATCCGGTCCGTGAGCGCCTGCGCGTCCTCGGCGACACGTCCGCCCCGCTCCTTCACCCACGCCGCGACCGAACCGGCCGCTCCCTTGCGTACCTTGCGCCCGTCGACGTCCACGCCCGACATCCGGGTCCGGGCCGTGAACGGCACCCACTCCGCGTGGGTCAATTCCCCCCGGTGGCGCCCGCGCAGGCCGTACTGCTCCTTGGCGAGGACGACGACCGAGCGGCCCTCGGGGGTCTCGTCGGCCAGCGACGACAGCTGGGCGGCGTCGGCGAGCTCGGCCGCAGTGGTGCCCTTGACCGGGACGAACTCGGCGGCCTGCCGGTTGCCGAGGGTAATGGTGCCGGTCTTGTCGAGCAGCAGCGTGGAGACGTCGCCGGCGGCCTCGACCGCCCGCCCCGACATCGCGAGGACGTTGCGCTGGACGAGCCGGTCCATGCCCGCGATGCCGATCGCGGACAGCAGCGCGCCGATGGTGGTCGGGATGAGGCAGACCAGCAGGGCGATCAGCACGATCATCCTCTGCCCGGCGCCCGCGTAGGTCGCGAAGGGTTGCAGGGTGACGACGGCGAGCAGGAAGACGATGGTCAGCGAGGCGAGCAGGATGTTGAGCGCGATCTCGTTCGGCGTCTTCTGCCGGGCCGCGCCCTCCACCAGGTCGATCATGCGGTCGATGAAGGTCTCACCGGGCCTCGTCGTGATCCTCACGACGATCCGGTCCGAGAGCACCTTCGTACCGCCGGTGACCGCGGACCGGTCACCGCCGGACTCGCGGATGACCGGCGCCGACTCGCCCGTGATGGCCGACTCGTCGACCGAGGCGACACCCTCGACGACGTCACCGTCACCCGGAATGATGTCACCGGCCACACAGACCACCAGGTCGCCGAGGCGCAGCTCGGTGCCCGGCACCTGTTCCTCGGCCCCGTCCACCAGTCGGCGGGCGACCGTGTCGGTCTTGGCCCTGCGCAGGGTGTCGGCCTGCGCCTTGCCCCGGCCCTCGGCCACCGCCTCGGCCAGGTTGGCGAAGATCGTGGTCAGCCACAGCCAGCCGGTGATGGCCCAGCCGAACCAGTCGGTCGGGTCGGTGATGGCGAGAGCGGTGGTCAGCACCGAGCCGACCAGTACCACGAACATCACCGGTGAGGTGACCATCACCCGCGGGTCGAGCTTCCGCAGCGCGCCGGGGAAGGACTTCAGCAGGTGTCGTGGGCTGAACGGGCCGTTCCCGATGTGCCTTTGCCGCGGCTGGTGACCGGTGGGCAGGTCGTGGTGCGGCGCGGAGGCCGTGGTGGCCGTGGGCACGGAGTGGTCCTGGTTCTTCACGTCGATGCTCATGACGCCAGTCCTTCGGCCAGCGGGCCCAGCGCGAGCGCCGGGAAGTAGGTCAGCCCGGTGATGATGACGATCGTGCCGACCAGCAGGCCGGTGAACAGCGGCTTCTCGGTACGCAGGGTTCCCGCGGTCCTCGGTACGGGGGTCTGTTCGGCGAGCGAGCCGGCCAGCGCCAGGACGAACACCATGGGGATGAACCGGCCGAGGAGCATCGCGAGGCCGATGGTGGTGTTGAACCACTGGGTGTCGGCGTCCAGGCCGGCGAAGGCGGAGCCGTTGTTGTTGGCGCCCGAGGTGTAGGCGTACAGGATCTCGGAGAAGCCGTGCGCACCGGAGTTGGTCATCGAGTTCACCGGGGTCGGCAGGGCCATGGCCGCGGCGGTGAAGCAGAGCACGAGCGCCGGGGTGACCAGGAGGTAGCAGGCGGCGAAGGTGATTTCGCGAGTGGAGATCTTCTTGCCGAGGTACTCGGGCGTCCGGCCGACCATCAGACCGGCGATGAACACCGCGATGATCGCCATGATCAGCATCCCGTACAGGCCCGATCCCACACCGCCGGGCGCGATCTCGCCCAGCATCATGCCGAGCATGGTGATTCCGCCGCCCAGGCCGGTGAAGGACGAATGGAAGGCGTCCACCGCGCCGGTCGACGTGAGCGTGGTCGACACGGCGAAGATCGACGACGCCCCGATCCCGAAGCGTGTCTCCTTGCCCTCCATCGCACCGCCCGCGGCTTCGAAGGCCGGGCCGTGGCCGTGGAACTCGGTCGCCCACATCAGCAGGACGAAGCCGGCCCAGATGGCGGCCATCGTCGCGAGGATCGCGTACCCCTGCCGGACGCTGCCGACCATCCGGCCGAAGGTGCGCGTCAGCGAGAACGGGATGAGGAGGATCAGAAGGATCTCGAAGAGGTTGGTGAAGGCGTTGGGATTCTCGAAGGGGTGTGCGGAGTTGGCGTTGAAGTAGCCGCCACCGTTCGTACCCAGCTCCTTGATCACTTCCTGCGAGGCGACCGCGCCGCCGTTCCACGCCTGGGTCCCGCCCGTGAACTGGCCGACCTCGTGGATGCCGGCGAAGTTCTGGATGGTCCCGCACGCGACCAGCACGATCGCGCCGGTGACGGAGAGCGGCAGCAGGATGCGGACGACCCCGCGGACGAGGTCGGCCCAGAAGTTGCCCAGCTCGCCGGTGCGGGACCGGGCGAAGCCGCGTACCAGCGCGATAGCGACGGCCATGCCGACGGCGGCCGAGACGAAGTTCTGCACGGCCAGGCCACCGGTCTGCACGACGTGACCCATGGCCTGCTCGCCGTAGTACGACTGCCAGTTGGTGTTCGACACGAACGACGCCGCCGTGTTGAACGCCTGATCCGGATCGATGGACGCGAAGCCCAGGGAACCGGGCAGCGTCCCCTGGAGCCGCTGCAAGCCGTACAGGAACAGGACACCTACCGCCGAGAAGGCGAGGACACCGCGCAGATAGGCGCTCCAGCGCAGCTCCACGGCGGGATCGGCACCGATGGCCCTGTAGATCCATCTCTCGACACGCAGGTGGCGGTCGGAGGAGTAGACGCGAGCCATGTGGTCGCCCAGGGGACGGTAGGCGAGGGCGAGTGCGGCGATCAGGGCGAGCAGTTGGAGGACGGCCGCAAGGAGGGGGTTCATGTTCGTGCTCAGAACCTCTCCGGCTTGATGAGGGCGAGGATCAGATAACCCAGCAGGGAGACGGCCACGATCAGGCCGACGACGTTCTCGGCAGTCACAGTTTCGCCACCCCCTTGGCGACACGGGCCACGAGCGCGAACACCGCGACCGTGGTGACGACGAAGGCCACATCGGCCATCGCGAACTCCTGAGAGGTTTCGGTGGAAACGGACCTCTAGAGGAAAGCGTGGTTCCGAGCGGTCACGACCGCCCTTGACGGTGCCCTTACGGCCATGGGCGGCAGTTTGATGGACTGCTTACGCCGCACCCGCCGACCTGCGAGAACAGCATCTGGGCGACAGCGACGGCGATGCCGCCGCTGTCGCCCTGCTCGGCACCGGGGCCGACTACTGGTCCCGCCGCCGCACGCCGGTGACGGCGACCGCGGCAGAGACGAGCGCCCACACCGCGTAGACGGTCCAGGCTCCGCCGGTCGTCCAGGGGTACGTCGTCGGGGCGTCGTCGACCGCGACCAGCCGGAGCCATGCCTGGTAGGGCAGGGCGTGCCCGGCGACGGCGGACCAGTGGCGGCCGTCGGTGAGCACCATCGGCAGTACGAGGAGGACCACGACGGAGGCGGTCGTGGTGGCCGCGGTGTGCCGGATGACGGTGCCGAGCGCCAGGCCGGCCAGGGCACAGACCGGGGCGAGGAAGGCGGACGCCAGCACCACGCGCCAGGCACCCGGGTGACCGATCGGGACGCCCACGCCCCTGCCGTCGAGGATCGCCTGGGTCCAGGCGAACGAGGCCCCCGCGACCAAGGCGCCGAAGGCGGTGGCGACCGCCGTGACGACGACGGCCTTGGCCGCCATCACGGAGCCTCGGGCCGGAACGGCCGCGAAGGTCGTGCGGATGGTGCCCGTGCTGTATTCGCCGGTGATGGTGAGGGCGCCGATGGCGCCGAGTGCGAGCATCATGACCATGGCGGCGTTCGAGGTGAAGGCCTCCTGGAGCGGGATGCCGTCCGCGAGGAAGCCGGCCCGCTCGTCCGCGGTCCGTTCCCTCCAGTGGTTGTACGTGTCGTGGGCGGTGCCCGCGTTGAACGCGATGACGGCCAGGGCGGTGGTTCCGTAGGCGACCCAGGTCGAGCGCAGGGAGCGGAGTTTGACCCACTCGGCGGCGACCAGGTCGAGGAAGCGGGCGCGGGGGTCGGTGGGGCGTTCGCCGACGGGCACGTAGGGCAGCAGTGGGGTTCTGGTGGCGGTCATCGGGGTTCTCCTGCGGCGTATTGGACGCTGTCGGCGGTGAGTTCCATGAACGCCTCCTCCAGTGAGGCGGACCGGGTGTCGAGGTGGTGCAGCGGGATGCGGTGGTCCAGGGCGAGCTGGCCGATCCGGTGCGCGGTCAGCCCGTTGACGGTGAGCAGGTCGCCCTCCGCGTGGACGGTGGCGCCTTCGGCGGTCAGCAGGTCCCGCAGGACGGGCGCGGCAGGTGTGCCGACCGTGACGCTCCGGCGAGCGCCGCGGGCGGAGAATTGCGCGAGGCTTTCCGCCGCGATCAGTTCGCCTCGCCCGATGACGATCAACTGGTCGGCCGTGTGCTCCATCTCGGACATCAGGTGGCTGGAGACGAACACGGTGCGGCCCTCGGCGGCGAGCCGTGTGAACAGCTCGCGCACCCACTTCACGCCCTCGGGGTCGAGGCCGTTGAGCGGTTCGTCGAAGAGCAGGACCGGGGGGTCACCCAGGAGGGCGGATGCGATGCCGAGCCGCTGTTTCATGCCGAGTGAGTATCCGCCGATACGGCGCCGCGCGACCTCGGCGAGGCCGACCTCCTCCAGCACCTCCCCCACCCGGCGCTGCGGGATGCGGTTGCCGCGGGCCAGGGCGGACAGCTGTGCCGCCGCGCTGCGCCCGCCGTGCGCATCGTGCGCGTCGAGCAGGGCGCCGACATGGCGCAGGCCGCGTGGGCGGGCGGGGAAGGGCCGGCCGTCGACGGTGACCGTACCGCTGGTCGGTTCCTGCAGCCCGAGGATCATCCGCAGCGTGGTGCTCTTGCCCGCGCCGTTCGGCCCGAGGAACCCGGTCACGTGGCCGGGGTGCACGGTGAAGGTCAGGTCCCTGACGGCAGTCGTGCCGCCGTAGCGCTTGGTGAGCTCGTTGACTTCGATCACGGGGACAACGGTGCCGGTCGGCGGCTCCGCCCGTCGTCGGACCGTCGCCGGCAATCGGTGAGCCCGGGTGTCGACCGTGGTCGTACAACCGTGGGCCGATGACCGGCTCCGCGTGGCCGCATACGATCACGGCATGTCCGTCTCGCCGCCTCCGCCCCTGCTCAAGCGCGTACCCCCGGGCCTGTGGACGGGGTCGGTGTGGTTCACGGCGGCCGTGCACCCCATCGTCGAGTACGTCGTGTTTCCGCCGCGGCGGGAGTACTCCCTCAGTTATCCGCGGCACGGCCTGGACGCGTTCGCCGCCCAGGCGTTGCTCGCTCTCGCCTTCGTGCTGGTCGTGGCCGGTTGTGCGTTGCTGCGCGGCCGGACTTCGGTGGCGTACGGACTGGTCGTCGCCGGCACGATCGTCTCGACGGTGGCCTGGCGACAGGACGAGATCCCGCCGACGCAGTTCCTCGGGGTGGACGTCGCCCTCGGTCACGTGGCGGCCACCCGGTCCCGGCGGTGTTCGCTCGTCGCGGCTGCGGGAGCGCTCGGTGTGCTCGCCGGTTACCTCCTCCTCCGGCAGGCCGCCGGGGACGAATCCGGCACCTCCTCCGAGCCGTACGTGGCCCTGACCGTGGTCATCGCCTGGCTCATCGGGAACTCGGCGCATCAGGCGCGTGCCCATACCGAAGAGCTGCGCACCCGGGCCGCCGCACAGGCCGTCACGGCCGAACGGCTGCGCATCGCCCGCGAGATGCACGACACCGTCGCCCACAGCATCGGCATCATCGCCCTGCAGGCCGGAGCCGCGGCCCGGGTGGTCGAGACCCAGCCGGCCAAGGCCCGCGAGGCGATGCTCACCGTGGAGAAGGCGGGCCGCGAGGCGCTGTCCGGACTGCGCCGGATGCTCGGCGCGCTGCGCCGGGCCGACGAGGACCAGGACGCCGCCGACGAGGACGGTGAAGGTGGACGGGCACCCCTGCGGCCGGCGGCGGGCCTCGCGGACGTGGAGCAGCTCGCCGTGGCCACCGCGTCCGCCGGTGTACGTGTGGAGGTGGTGTGGCGGGGACGGCGCCGCCCGCTGCCCGCGGACGTCGACCTCGCGGCGTTCCGGATCATCCAGGAGTCGGTGACCAATGTCGTACGGCACTCGGGCGCCGATTCCTGCCGGGTCGGCGTCCATTACGGCGAGGAGGAGCTCGCCATCGAGGTCTCCGATCGCGGGAGGGGCCATGGGGGCACCGACACGGACACCGGATACGGTCTGGTCGGCATGCGGGAGCGGTCCGCGCTGATGGACGGCCACTTCACCGCCGGACCGCGACCCGGGGGCGGTTTCCTGGTATCGGTCCGGCTGCCGCTGTCCACGACGACTGCGGCCGAGACGACGACGGGAGCCCGATGACGATCCGTGTGGTACTCGCCGACGACCAGCCGCTGGTCCGTGCCGCCCTGCTGATGGTCATCACCGAGACCGCCGACATCGAGGTCGTGGGCGAGGCCGCGAACGGCGCCGAAGCGGTCCGGCTGACCGAGGAACTCGCGCCCGACGTCGTGGTGATGGACCTGCGAATGCCCGGTACGGACGGAATCGAGGCGACCCGGCTGATCACCACGAGCGGCAACTCCACGCGTGTCGTCGTCCTGACGACCTTCGACGACGACGATTACGTCTACGGCGCGCTGGACGCCGGCGCGTCCGGATTCCTGGTCAAGGACATGGCCCTCAACGACATCCTCGCCGCCGTGCGGATCGTCGCCGCCGGAGACGCGCTGATCGCCCCCGGTGTCACCCGCCGTCTGATCAAGGAATTCACCGCCCGCCGTACGTCGGCGCCTCCGCGCCCGGCTGAACTCGGCGGCATCACCGCCCGGGAGCGCGAGGTGCTCACCCTGGTCGGCAAGGGCCTGTCCAACACCGAAATCGCCGCCGCGCTGTGCATCAGCGTCGCCACCGCCAAGACCTACCTGACCCGGCTTCTCGCCAAACTGGACGCCCGCGACCGGGTGCAGCTCGTGATCCTCGCGTACGAGGTGGGGCTCGTGGCGCCGCCCCGTTGAGTGGCGCACCGGAGCAGGGCGTAACCGGAGCAAGGGCGTACCCGCGACGTCCGAGCACTTCAGTGCCTGGCATGCCCGGTGACAGCCCTTGCCCCCGGGCTGGGCCTCAAGACGCCTGGCGGACGGCAGGGATCGTCGCACGCAGGAAGCCGGCCAGCAGGTCCGTCACCTCAGCAGGCCGTTCGAGACTGGGCAGATGACCGGCCCAGGGCAGTTCGACGTGCCGCGCGTCGGTGAGCACATCCGGCAGCCCGGCCGCGGGCTGCCGGAAGTCCGGCAGGTCCCGGCCGCCCGAGACAGCAAGACAGGGCGCCTCGATCGCTGACAGGTCGAACTCCACCTCGATCCGGCCGGCTCCCTCGGGCGCGGCCAGTTGCACCTCGAAGGCGTGCCGCTGCATCTCGCGCACCTGCTCCCGGACCGCCTCACCGGCGTCGGGCCCCAACCAGGTGTTCACGTTCAGCTCCACGGCCCCGGCGACGTCCCCGTCTTCGAGCAGCGCGTCCTCCCGGGCACCGAACGCACGCAGTTCGTCGGTGGGTTCCTGCCCGGGCAGCCCTGCACACAACAAGGCCACGGCGGTCACCCGCTCCGGACGGCGTGCGGCGATCTCCACCGCGACGCGTCCGCCGTACGAGGAGGCGATCAGCGCCGCCCGGTCGATGCCGAGAGCGTCCAGCAGGTCCAGCACGTCTTCCGCGTCGTTGTGACGCCGGCCGGTCAAGGGGGTCCCGCCGAAGCCCCGGAAGTCGCAACGCACCACCCGGTACCCGGCGTCGGCCAGGGCCGACCACTGCGGATCCCACATCCTCCGGTCGCACACGCCGGAGTGCAGCAGTACCACCGCGGGCCCGTCGCCGGTCACCTCATGAGCAAGTGTCATGCAACCAGACTGTATGCGCTGACTGGTGGTCTCCACGTCCCGGGTCGCCCCCGGCACCGTTGGGCGCTCACGCTCGCAGCAGTAACGCTTCCGGGCCGGAGCCGACGCGGGACCCGCCCCGACCAGCGCTCCCGCTCCGTCGGCCGGGTGAGCGCCGGTGCGTAATACGTCAGGAACAGCGACGTCCCACGTCCTTGGAACCGGCGTGCTCCTCGGGGCCACGGCTTCCATCGCATCCGCCGTGCCAGGCCCCACCGCTCTGGTCGACTGTGCCGCCACCTCGGCCAGTGACCTGACCACCCTCGTCGACCCTTCCTCGATCACCGTCCCCTCCAAGGTGCCCGCGGCCTCCTGCCTGGCGGTCTGACTGTCCGAGGCACGGCTTCCGGGCCATGGGCGGCGGCGCGATCACCGGACCGCCGCCTCCCCGCGCATTCTCAGGGCGGGGGGACGGAGAGCAAGGCCCGGTAGGTGCGGGTGTCCGAGCGTTCGCCCACGGGTCGTCCGTCGGCCTCGACCCAGGCGTGCGCCCTGAACGGGGCCGTACGTGCACCACTGCACCAGGTGGGTCAGGTACCCCATTGGCAGGCAGCGGCCATCTGTCTTCGACCCGGTCGTCGCCGGGCGGGTGGTGCTCGGGCAGCCCCGTGAGGAAGGGCGGCCGCCGGGATCACTTTGGCAACCGACCGGCCAGGGCCGCCCGGACGCATGCGCCGTCACCGGCACGCGCAGCGCCGCGTTGCCTCCACGACGGTGGGCGTCGCCTCGCGGTCCGGAAGACCGTGGCAACTTCTCGCCTCCCGGGCCGCCGAGTTCACCTCTGCCCGGCGGAGGCGCCCGCGTGCTGCGGGTGGGGAGGGCAGGGCACGGGAGGGTGCCCGGGCCGTGATCAGGCCGGCTGGTCGGGGTGCAGACGGCCGAGCAGCTCGTAGAGGTCGCGGCGGCCCTCGTCGTCGAGACGGTTGAAGGCCGCCGAGGTCGCCCGCATATCGGCGCGGATCAGCTGGACGGCCTCCAGGCCCTTCTCCGTCGCGACCACGGTCTTGATCCGACGGTCGGCCGGGTTGGGGTGCCTGGAGACCAGACCATGGGCCTCCAGCCGGTCGACGAGCCCGGTGATGTTGGAGGCGTCGCAGGCGAGCAGTCCGGCGAGGGCGCGCATGGGCAGAGGCTGCCGCAGCAGGATGAGCATCTTGGCCTGCGTCATGGTGAGCCCCTGCACCGCGGCCGCCGCGGCGAGGTCCCGGTAGTAACCGGCGGCGGCACGGGCCAGGCGTTCCAGGAGAGCGTCGTGGGTGGGGTCACCCTCCTGCGGATCAGGGGTTGCGGGGGCCTGCTGCTGGGCCGAGGTGCGGGGCATGCCTCCAGTCTAGGCGAACCTCAACGTTTGACATCCTCAATTATTGACTTTACCGTCGTTCACATTGCTTGACTGCCTCAAGCATCTACCTGTCCGAGCCGAGTTCCGTCCCCCGGCGATCCGGCTCCTCGGCTCGTACCGACTCGCCTCGCACCGAAGAGAGCGCCCGTGCCCCACCCCGTTGCCCCGCCGCCCGGCCGACACCGACGTGAGGTCGCAATCGTCCTCGTCCTCGGTCTCGCCGCCATGGTCGTGTCGATGATGCAGACACTGGTGGTCCCGATCCTCGGGCTGATCGGAAGCAGCCTCGGCAGCAGCGCCGCCGAGGTCAGCTGGGTGACGACCGCCACCCTGCTCTCCGCAGCCGTTTTCACGCCCCTGCTCGGGCGCCTGGGCGACCAGCGCGGGAAGAAGCCGACGCTCATCGGCGTGCTGGGTGTGATGATCGCGGGCTCGGTCCTGGCGGCCACCACCGACTCCTTCCTCTGGCTGATCGTCGGCCGCGTTCTCCAGGGCGCTGCCACGGCGATCTTCCCGCTCGCGCTCTCGGTACTCCGCGAGGAGGTCTCCGCCCACCGGCTGCCGGGGGCGATGTCACTGGTCAGCGGCACCCTGGCGTTCGGCAGCGGATTCGCGCTGGTCACCACCGGCCTGCTCACCCGCGGCGAGAACGCCGACTACCACCCCGTCTTCTGGCTGGCCGCCGGGCTCGCTCTGGTGACGCTCCTCGCCGTCGTCCTCGTCGTACCGGCAAGCCGCGCCGGGACCGGAGGACGCACCGACCTCCTCGGCGCGCTCACCCTCGGGCTCTTCCTGGTCCTGCTCCTGCTGCCGGTCTCCCAGGGCCACGAGTGGGGCTGGACGTCCACCGGCACTCTGGGCGCCTTCACCGGAGCGGCCGTC
Organism: Streptomyces sp. NPDC000229; assembly: GCF_040300825.1. Lineage (NCBI taxonomy): Bacteria > Bacillati > Actinomycetota > Actinomycetes > Kitasatosporales > Streptomycetaceae > Streptomyces > Streptomyces sp. NPDC000229. Next base: position 29,040 of record NZ_JBEPEL010000059.1, on the reverse strand, counting down.
ATGGCCGGTGTCTGGGCCTTCACCCAGACCCGCGTGCGCGAACCACTGGTCGACATGAGGATGTTCCTCCACCGCCCGGTGCTCTTCAGCAACCTCGCCGGCCTCTTCGTCGGCTTCGGGATGTTCGCCCAGTTCCTCGGCGTCTCCTCTCTGGCCCAGACACCGCAGGACGTCGCGGGCTACGGCTTCGGCGCGTCCGTTCTCCGCGCCTCTGTCGAGTACCTGCTCCCCAGCACGATCGCCTCCCTCGTCGCCGCCCAGTTCGGCGGCCTGCTGCTCCGCAGGATCGGCCCACGCCTCACCCTCGCGCTCAGCGCGACGATCGGCATGGCCGGCTTCGCGTGGCTGGCCGGCGCACACTCCTCCACCCCCTCGGTGATCGGCGCCGGGATGGCTGTCGGAGTGGCCATCAGCTTCGGCTACGCCTCGATGCCCGCGCTGATCGTCGCCGGAGTACCGCCCCACCAGACCGGCATCGCCAACGGCATCAACTCCATCTCCCGCTCGGTCGGCAGCGCGATCGGCAGCGCGCTGGTCACGACGCTGCTCGCCTCCCGGACCATCGGGAACCTGCCGGCAGGGGTGCCGCCGCTGCCCGCCGAGAGCCAGTTCACCTTGAGCTTCATCATCGCCGGTGTCGCCTTCGCCTTCGTGCTGACCATCGCACTGGTCGGTCTGAAGCCGGGGCGGAAAGCACCCCGTGCGGAACACCTGTCCGTCACCAAGCCGGTCACCGAGTCCACCGCCGCCACCGCAACCGCCTGACCCCCTCGGTCGGCGTCACCACACAGAAGGAGCACCACCATGAAGGCCATCACCTACCGCACCTACGGCGGCCCGGACGTCCTGGAGTACGGCGACGTCCCGAAGCCGAAGCTCGGCCCGGACACCGTGCTGGTGCGCGTCAGGGCCGCCTCCGTCAACCCGGTCGACTGGAAGATCCAGGCCGGTTACCTGGACGGCGTCATGGACACCGTCTTCCCCGTGATCCCCGGCTGGGACGTGGCGGGCGTGGTCGAGGAGGCCGGAGTCGGGGTCACCGAGTTCGCTGCGGGTGACGAGGTGATCGGCTACGTCCGGGAGGACTTCGTCTCCCGGGGCACCTTCGCCGAGTACGTCGCCGCCCCGATCCGGACGCTCGCCCGCAAGCCCGGCAACCTCTCCTTCGAGGAGGCCGCCGGCATCCCGCTGGCGGGTCTCACCGCGTACCAGGCGCTTACCCGCGCCTTGAACGTCGGCCGCGGTGACACCGTGCTGATACACGCCGCGGCGGGTGGTGTCGGCTCGCTGGCGGTCCAGATCGCCCGAGCGCTCGGCGCCCGCGTCATCGGGACGGCGAGTGAACGCAACCACGACTACCTGCGCGGACTCGGCGCCGACCCGGTCGCCTACGGCGAGGGGCTCACCGACCGCGTCAGCGCCCTGGCGCCCCACGGTGTGAACGCCGTGCTCGACCTGATCGGCGGCGAGGCCCTGAAGACCTCCCCCGGGCTGCTCGCCGAGGGCGGCCGGCTGGCCTCCGTCGCGGACGGCGCCGTCCTGGGCCTCGGAGGCCGGTACGTCTTCGTCCGCCCCGACCGCCAGGACCTCGAAGCGCTCACCGTCCTCGCGGAGCGGGGGCAGCTGCGCGTGGAGGTGGCCGCCACGTTCCCGCTCGAGCAGGCCGCCGAGGCACAGCGGCTCAACAGGGAAGGCCACACCCGCGGCAAGGTGATCGTCACCGTCGCCTGAGCCACACCGCGCGCTGGACTCCGGCAAGCCTCTCGCGATGCCGGGCCACGCCCTCCCCCGCGTCCGGCTCGCACCCCCGCGCGAGGAAGCCGGCCGGCCGTTCCCCGGTGACCGCCCGGCCGGCTTCACCCCTGCCGGAGGCGGCCGGCGCAGCACCCCCGCCCACGTACCGCACCCCCGAGGACACCATGAACCACTCCGCACCCGAGCAGCCCGCCGAACTCGTCGCACGGCTGCGCACCACCTTCCGTACCGGCAGGACCAAGCCCGTGGCATGGCGCACCGGGCAGCTGCACCGGATGCGTGACCTGCTCACCGAGCAGGGGGAGACCTTGGCCGCGGCGCTCCACGCCGACCTGGGAAAGAGCTCCACCGAGGCCTACCGCACGGAGATCGACTTCGTCGTACGCGAGATCGACCACACCGTGGAGCACCTGGACGGATGGCTGCGCCCCGAGCCGGCCCCGGTGCCCGCCTTCCTCGGAGAAGCGCATGCCTGGACGCAGTACGACCCGCTGGGCGTCGTGCTGGTCATCGCCCCCTGGAACTACCCGGCCCAGCTGCTGCTGGCTCCGATGGCGGGTGCCCTCGCCTCGGGCAACGCGGTGGTCGCCAAGCCCAGCGAACTGGCCCCGGCCACGTCCGCCGCCCTGACCCGCCTCCTGCCGCAGTACCTCGACACCGACGCGGTCGCCGTGGTGGAAGGCGGCGTACCGGAGACCACCGCCCTGCTCGAGCAGCGCTTCGACCACATCTTCTACACCGGCAACGGCACGGTCGGACGTATCGTGATGGCCGCGGCCGCCCGGCACCTCACTCCCGTCACCCTCGAACTCGGCGGCAAATCACCGGTGTTCGTGGACCGGGGCACCGATCCGGACACCGTCGCCGCCCGCCTCGCGGCCGGGAAGTTCCTCAACGCCGGTCAGACCTGCGTCGCGCCCGACTACGTCCTCACCGACCCCGAGACCGCGCGCTCTCTGGAGGGGGCACTGGCCAAGGCTGTGGAGGGGCTGTACGGGCCGGACCCCTCCGCCTCCCCCGAGTACGGCCGGATCGTCAACGCACGCCATTTCGACCGGCTGACCGCCCTGCTCTCCTCCGGCCGCACGGTCACCGGCGGCGCGCACGACCGCGCGACGAAGTACATCGCCCCCACCGTCCTGGCCGAGGTGCCCCCGGACGCTCCCGTCATGCGGGAAGAGATCTTCGGCCCCATCCTGCCGATCGTCGAGGTGGCCGGGCTCGACGAGGCCATCGCCTTCATCAACGACCGCGACAAGCCGCTGGCCCTGTACGCGTTCACCGACTCCGCCACCACCCGGGAGCGGATCGCCGCCGAAACCTCCTCGGGCGGCCTGGGGTTCGGCCTTCCGCTGGCCCATCTCACCGTCTCCGACCTGCCGTTCGGCGGCGTCGGGGAGAGCGGCATGGGCAGCTATCACGGCCGCTACTCGATCGAGACCTTCAGCCACCGCAAAGCCGTCCTCTCCCCCGGCCCCCTCGGCTGATCCGCCTCGCGTCCCGCTCGGGGGCGGCAGGCCGACGCGCTCATGCGGCAGGGCTCGGACCGGGCCCAGGGACGTCAGAGGGCTTCGTCACTCCATTGGTCGAGGAGGGCGTCGGCAGACCCGCCGGGTTCCGCCACACCGCCGTCGAGGGATTGTTCGGTCCAGATGACCTTGCCCTCGGGGGTGTAGCGAGTGCCCCAGCGTTCGGCGTACTGGGCGACGAGGAACAGTCCACGACCGCCCTCGTCGGTGGCCTTGGCCCGGCGTAGGTGGGGGGAGGTGCTGCTGCCGTCGGAGACCTCGCAGATCAGGTTGCGGCCGCGCAGAAGCCGGACGGTGATCGGATCGCCGCCGTAGCGGACGGCGTTGGTGATCAGCTCGCTGAGGATGAGTTCGGTGGCGAAGGAGATGTCCTCCAGCCCCCAGTCCGCCAGGCGGCGGGCGCATGCGGTGCGGACCGGGGCCACCGCGGCCGGGTCGCGGGGTACGTCCCACTCGGCGAAGTCCGCGGGGTCGAGGCGGCGCGTGCGGGCCACCAGCAGCACGATGTCGTCGCTCGGCTGGGCGGGCAGCATGGCCTCGACCACCGCGGCACACGTGTCCTCCGGTGTGCGGTCGGCCCCGGTCAGGGCAGTACGCAGGGCTTCCAGCCCGTCGTCGAGGTCGCGGCCGCGGTCCTCGAAGAGCCCGTCGGTGTAGAGCACCAGCTTGGAGCCCTCGGGCGGGGTCAGCTCAGCGCTTTCGAGGGGCAACCCGGCGCCCAGGCCCAGTGGCGGGGCGACCGGCATGCGGGGAAAGGTGACGTTCCCGTCGGGGTGGACGACCGCGGGCCCGGGGTGACCGGCGGTGGCGGCGGCCACCCGCCCGGAGACCGGGTCGTAGACGGCGTACAGACACGTGGCGCCGGTGATCCCCTGACCGTCCTGCTCCTCGGCGGCCTCCTCGTTCGTGTCGATGTGGGCCACCAGCTCGTCCAGGTGGCTCAGCAGTTCGTCGGGGGGCAGGTCCAGGGTGGAGAAGTTGTGCACGGCGGTGCGCAGCCGGCCCATGGTGGCCGCGGCGTGCAGTCCGTGGCCGACGACGTCGCCGACCACCAGTGCCACCCGGGCGCCGGACAGCGGGATGACGTCGAACCAGTCACCGCCCACCCCGGCCCGGGCCGGCAGGTAGCGGTAGGCCGCTTCCAGGGCGTTGTGCTCGGGTATCCCCCGGGGCAGGAGGCTGCGTTGCAGGGTGACCGCCATGGTGTGCTCGCGGGTGTAGCGGCGGGCGTTGTCGATCGCGACGGCCGCCCGGGCCGCCAGTTCCTCGGCGAAGGACTTGTCCTCCTCCTCGAACGGTGGTGAGGCGCTCACCCGCCAGAAGTTCGCCACTCCCAGCAGCACGCCCCGCGCCCGCATCGGCACCGCGACGAGGGAGTGGGGGCCCCGGTCCATCACCCGCGGCGCACGCTCGGGGTCCTGGTCGGCCCGCAAGTCGTCGGAGGCCCTCGGACCGGTCTCCAGGACTGCCCCGCCGCTCACCATCGCGGCGGCGACGGGACCGGTGGGCGCGAAGCGGACCAGCTCGCCGACGGGAAGGGAGCGGCCCCCTTCCGGGCCGTGGACGGCGGTACGGCGCAACTCGGTGCTCGTCCCGGGTGGTGGCTCCTCGCCCCGCAGGACGGCGTCCAGCAGTTCCACGGTGACGACGTCGGCGAACTGGGGTACGGACACCTGTGCCAGTTCCTCGGCGGTGCGCGTCACGTCCAGGGTGGCGCCCACCCGCAGGCCCGCGTCGTACAGCAGCTTCAGCCGCTCCCGCGCGACCTCCGCCCGGCCGGTGACCGTCGCCAGCTCCGTGGTGTCCCGCAGCGTCACCACGCTGCCGGGCCGGCCCCCGTACGGAGCCGTGGGCCGTGTGTTCACCGCCAGCAGCCGGCCCCCGGCCAGACACACCGCGTCCGTGACGGGGTCGCCCGAGGACAGCAGCCGCGCCGTCTCGCCGTCCAGGCCCAGCTCCGTCACCGGGCGCCGCTCCGCGTCGGCCGGCAGGTCCAGCAGCCGCCGCGCCTCGTCGTTCGCCAGCAGCACCCGGCCGTCCGCGCCGGTGATCAGCACGCCTTCCCGCACGGCGTGCAGCACCGCGTCGTGGTGCTCGTACATCCGGGTCATTTCCGCCGGGCCCATGCCGTGCGTCTGCCGCCGCAGCCGTCGTGACACCAGTGCGGTCCCGGCCGTGGAGAGCACCAGCGCGGCCGCGCCGGCGCCGAGGATGAGCGGCAGCTGCCGTTCGACCAGGTCGCTCACGTTCTCCACCGTGATCCCGGCGGACACCAGGCCGACGACGGAGCCGTCGGCACCGACCACCGGGACCACCGCCTGCACGGCCGTGCCGGTGCCCGCGGGCAGTGGCGGCCCGCCGGCCCGCTCGACGACGGTGCGGCCTTCGAGCGCCGGCTGAATGGTGCCGACGAATTTCTTCCCGATCTCCTTCGGGTCGGGGTAGGTGAGGCGGATGCCGTCGGTGGTCATGACGAGGAGGAAGTCGACGCCGGCCGTCTTGCGGGCCGCCTCGGCACGAGGTTGCAGGATGGCCGTCGGATTCCGGCTGTTCAGGGCTTCGGCCGTGCCGGGGGCGTTCGCGAACGACTGGGCCGCCGTCACCGACAGGCGCTCGGCCTCCCTCCCGCTCGCACGGTTGGCCTGGATCACCACGGCCGTCACCGCGGCCGCGACCAGCAGGAGCACGATCACGACCTGCAACAGGAACACCTGCCCGGCGGCGGTGCGCAGGCTCAGCAGGGAGCGCAGCCCTGACGTGGAACCACGACGCGAGCCGTCGGACTCGCGTCGTCCGAAGCGGTCTCGTGACCGATGGTTCGGGCGGAAAGGCCCGTTTCCCTTCCTGGCCAATTGCTCCATCGCTTTCCACACCGGAGGAGAGGTGCCGGCAGACCCGTACCACGGGCGTGGTGCGGTGGCTTCCCCCTTTCCGCCGCCCGCACACGGTCCACGGGCTGCCCGGTCCCGTGCGAAGGCCGCTCCCGCGCCGGCCTCGTCGGCCGGCGCCGTGCCGCACTCATCCATTGTCGGTGACTTCCAGAGCCGATGCGCGAGTACCGCGATCAGGGAGTGGCCGGATTCAGGCGGCGGTGACCGGGAAATGATCGGTTGTGGTCATCCCCGTTCATGACGTGAATCCGGCGCGCCGCGTCCCCTGGGTGACGTACGCGCTGATCGTCGCCAACCTCGTGGTCTTCCTGCGTACCCCCGGCGCGGCCGGTTCGGTGACCGGTGAGAGCGGGCTGGTGCAGTTGTGCCGCCTCGAGGCGTTCCTGGACCAGTGGGCGGCCGTGCCCCGAGAGCTGATCCACGACCGCCTGCCGCACCTGGTACCCACGGGCGGGGTGGGCGTGGGCCCGTCGGGCCCGGGCTGTGTGGTCGGCCCGCCCGCCTACGACAAGTCACCGCCGCTGTCCGCCCTGACCGCGATGTTCCTGCACGGCAGCTGGCTGCATCTGCTCGGCAACATGCTGTTCCTGTGGATCTTCGGAGACAACGTCGAGGACCGCCTCGGCCATGTGCGCTACCTGCTGTTCTACGGCGTCTGCGGTTTCGCCGCCACGTACGGTTACGCGCTGGTCAACGCCGACTCGGGAGCTCCGCTGATCGGCGCGTCGGGTGCGGTCGCCGGTGCCCTGGGCGCCTACCTGGTGCTGTTTCCGAGGGCCAGGGTCTGGGTGCTGGTGCCCTTCCTGATCTTCCTGCCGTTGCGCCTGCCCGCCTGGTCGGTGCTGGGACTCTGGTTCGGCCTTCAAGCGGTGTACTCGTACGGGGCGGCTGTCTCCCAGGCGGGCACCGTGGCGTATGTGGCGCATGTGATCGGTTTTGTGGCGGGCATGCTGATCGCCTGGCCGTTGCGCCGGGGCACGCCGCCGCCACCCGAGCCCCAGGGCATGCTGTGGGGCAGACAGGCGCGGCCGGGCACGCCCTGGGGGGCCGGGTGAGGACCGTCCGTCCCATGATCGCCCAGCTCGCGCGGCGTGGCCTGCCCGCGCCCGTCCGGCTCGGCGACTCGGCGTACAAGGCCCCGCGCCCTGCCGGAGGACGAGGACGTCTGGGCCCTTCGCTCTTCGGCGGAGAGGACGACACCGTGGTGCCCGTCGCCCCGTTGACGACCTGGGCCGGCGGCTCGGAACAGTTGCTCGGGCAGCAGCTGTTCCCGGGCTGTCACTTCTTCTTCCAGGGGCCAGGGGCCTCGTTCGTCGCGTCCGCTGCGGGCGCGCGGGACGGGGCAAGCGGCCCGCTCACCCCGCCCCGTCCAGAGGGCCGTGCCAGTCGAGGCATACCACCAGCGCGTCGTCGTCCAGCGGCGTCTCGCCGTGATAGGTGGCGAGTTCGTGAAGTACGGCGCCCGGTACCTGGGGCGCGGGAAGCAGGCGTGTGGCGGTGAGCGAGCGAGCCAGGGCCCGTTCTCCGTACCGCTCCCCCACCGAGGAGGGCACGTCGTACACCCCGTCGCTGGCGAACAGCAGCCGATCACCGGCTCGCACCGTGAAGTGCTGCGGCGTATACACGCTGTCCTCGAACATGCCCAGCGGCAACTGCCCTTCGAACTGGAGCGGCTGTACCTCGCCCGACCGCATTTGCCACGCCCGGGGTGACCCCGCGTCGACGACCTCGACCTGCCCCGTGGCGAGAGTGAAACGGAGCAGGAGGACCGACACATGGCTGCGGCCCTGGTACTGGGCGTAGATGGCTTGGTCGGCCAGGGTGGCCTGGCCCGCGAGGTCGAGGCCGGCACGGCGTGCGTTGCGCAGTGCGTTGACGGCGAGGTTCGTCAGGAGCGCGGCGTCGATTCCTTCCCCCATGCCGTTCATGATGGTGAGGGTCAGGTGATCGGCGGAGACGGACCAGTCGTAGTTGTCGCCGAGGATGGCATAGGCGGGCTCCAGGTGGGCACCGAGGGAGAACTCCGTGCGGGAGCAGGCGCGCCCCGGCAAGAGCTGCCACTGCATCTCGGCGGCCAGGGTGAGACGGGCGGCGCGCCTGGCCAGTGCGTAGAGATCGGTGTCCCGCTCGGCGACCAGGATCTCGTGGCCGAGCGCCTCGCAGATGTGCTGCATTTCGGGCAGCACGGACTCTACGGCCGGCTCCTCCGGCAGGCTTATCGACAGAACGCCCATCCGGTCGCCGCGGATGGTGACGGGCAGGTGCACGTCGACCTTGCCGGTCGAGCCCTCGGACACGATGTACGGCTCTTGCGACCCGAAGGCACGGCCCTGCGGGCTGTCGTAGATGGACACCGGGTCGGTGGCCCATGGCACCCGCTCGACGGCTTGGAGTGACCGCATGCCGTAGTCGGCCAGTCGCAGCTCCACCCGGTCGGCTCCGTACAGCTCGGTCAACGCGACCGTCACGATCTCGAGAAGGGTGTGAGGCGCGCCGGCCCGCAGGGCCAGGTCGACGGCAGCGATTCTGTCCACGGCTTACCGCTTTCCTCAAGCTCCGGAGCGCCGTTCTGGCCGGGTACGCCCTACCTGGGCCGGCTCTCCTTACTGGTGTCAGCACCAGTCTAGATCCACAGGAACGTCGGTTCTCGGCGCGATCGGCCGGGCGGAGCGGAGCGGAGGAGCAGCCCCCTGAACCGGCACCGGTCCCACGAGACGGGTCGGCGTCGGGATGAGGCGCGAGGGTGGTCTGAAAGCGGTGCGGTGACGACGCCACCGCACCGCCGAGTCAGCGTCTCCGAGCCCGGCCGGCCCAGCCGCTGCCGACGCCGGCCACGTGCAAAGCCAGCAGCCCCAGCCCGATCAGCATGATGTTGCTGGAGGAGAAGACGTCGTTGGTCGTGATCTGCCCAGCATTGATCACGAACGCGATGAAGAACAGTACCGCCGCTGCTATGCCCAGCATGGGTGTCCCTTCCGTAGTAGTGACACCCATGTGCCCCGAACCGTCGGCCGCATACGCGGCGGGGCGGGACACGAGGCCGGTCACCCGCCGTCCTCCGAGCAGCCGCCGCGGCGCGGGCTCGGATTCGGGCTCGGCGGACAGGGCGTTGACCCGCGTAGGCACCGGGCGGCCACGGCCACGGTACGGCGTGGCCGCTATGCCTTGCGCCTTGTGCATTACGCCTTGTGGGAGGGGGACCGCATCGCCCCCCGGGAGTGGCCGCCCTCGTGTGTGTGGTCGGTGAGTCGGGCGGCACGGGTGTTCGCCCAGCGCTCGCGGTGGTCGCTCAGCAGACACAGGGAGGCGATGAGGACGGCGAGGACGAGGAAGGCCGTGGCGAGAGCCAGGGTGGGCGCGATACGGGCGATGTCCATTGAGCCTCCGTGGTTGGTGCACTCCTGCCGGCCGAGTGCGCGGATACCCGTGATTGCTTCGTCGACACGGCCCAGCCGCTGAGCGCCCCATGCCGTCCCCGTATCCCCCTGCGACCTGCCCACTTGACCGGCACGACCGCCCGAGAAGGACATTGACGCCGGACAGACGACCCCGTCGGCCCAGCGCCCGATACGACTAGGTCCACCGCAACAGGGAACAGGAGTACGTCTGCGGGCAAAGCGCCATCGTGCACAAGAGACGGGAGAGTGACATGACCACCGGGCCGCTCAGGGACGACCAGAGCGCGTTTCATCCCGAAGTCGCCGAAGGTCTCACCGCTCGTTTCGACGGGGACATCGGCAATGTCACCGACGCACGACTGGCGGCAGGCCTGTTCCTCGACACGCTCGCGCACTCCGATCCGCCCACGGCACCGGAAAGCCGGGACGACGTCCTGCTGGTCGTCACGGAGCTGGCATCCAACACCATCCAGTACGCTCCGGGGCCCTTCATGGTGCGCGTACGTCGTACCTTCGACGGAGTGCACGTGGCTGTCTGGGACAGTAACCCCGATCCGCCCGCGCCCCAGCCCTGCCGGCCGAGCCAGGGGGCAGGCGGGCTCGGCTGGCACATCGTTCACGCTCTCGCCCGGGAAGTCAGCGTGCTGCCGGAGCGGGGCGGCAAAGAGATCCATGCGTTTCTGCCGTGGTAGATCCGAATGGGCAGCGTGGTACGTCCCGGGCACATCTCCTGCTGACGTCTGCGCGTGGACGCGGATGGCGCGTGCGCGCCGCCTTGCGGCCATCCGCTCCCCAGGCCCCCGGAGACAGGTCGGCGTCGCTCTTCCAAGGCCTCGGCGGCGCTGGCGGGCAGAGCGCCGAGATCCCTTTCGGAGTGTGCCTGGGGCGCCGACGAGCACCGACCGGGACTCCTGTCCGCGGTCGCGGTCGCACCGGTCGGCCGGAGAGTGATCGTGCCGGCCAGGCAGTGATCGTTACTGACGGCCGTGCCAGTCGAGGCAGACGACCATGGCGTCGTCCTGGGCGTCGATCGGCCCTCGGTGTCCGGCGAGTTCCTGGAGCACCGCCCGGGGCACCTGCGAGGGGGGAAGCAGGCGGGTGGCGGTCATGGCACGGGTGAGGGCTCTCTCGCTGTAGCGCTCTCCGGCCGGTGAGGCGACGTCGTAGACCCCGTCGCTGATGAAGAACAGGCGGTCGCCGGGCAGTACGGTGAACGGCTGAGCCGTGTAAATGGTGTCTTCGAACATGCCGAGCGGAAGTTGCGCGTCGAGTTCGATCGGTTCGGCCTTGCCCTGTCTCAGGCGCCACATCCGCGGCGATCCGGCGTCCACGATCTCCACCTGCCCGGTCGCGAGGTCGAAGCTCAGGAGGAGGACGGAGAGGTGGGCGGCTCCGTGGTAGTAGCCGTAGATGGCTTGGTCGGCGAGGAAGGCCTGGTCGGTGAGTGACAGTCCGGCCCGGCGGGCGTTGCGCAGTGCGTTGACGGCGAGATTGGTGAGAAGAGCGGCTTCGATGCCTTCTCCCATGCCGTTGGTGACGGTGAGGGTCAGGTGGTCGGCGGAGGTGGACCAGTCGAAGTTGTCACCGTAGATCGCATAGGCGGGCTCGAGCTGGGCGCCGATCTCGTACTCGGGCCGTGTGCAGGAGCGGCCGGGCAGCAGATGCCACTGCATTTCGGCGGCGAGGGTGAGTCGGGTCGCCCGGCGGGCCTGGAGGTACAAGTCGGTGTCGCGTTCGGCCACGACGATCTCGTGGCCCAGGATTTCCGCGATGTCCTGCAGTTCCTGCTGGGTCTGCGGCGTGTAGTGGACCTCGGGGAGGCAGACCGTGAGGACGCCGATTCGGTCCCCGCGGACGCTGACGGGGAAATGCGCGATCACCACCTCGGTGGCGCGCGCGGGTCTCTCCACGTGGGGGCGCTGGGACCCGAAGGCGCGTCCGGGAGCGCTGGCGTGGACGGGTACGGGCTCAGCGGTGTAAGGGAGGGCGTTGACGGGTTGCAGTATGGTCATCGCGTAATCGGCCATGAGCAGGTCGACGGAGGCGGCCGTGTAGTGGGTGACGAGCGCGTCCCGCACCGCTTCGAAGAGGGCGTGGGGAGGAGCTCCGCGCAGCGCGCGTTCCACAGCCGAGAATCTGTCCACCGTTCGATTACCACCTGTTCAGGAAAGAATGAACAAAAGGAGCGGATGGCCTCTTATGTCTCAGAGACTGACAAGGCCGTTGCAAAGTGTCACAGTTGAGGGCATGCATTCCGAGACTTCTCCAGGCGCCGACCGGGATGCTGCCGCACATGCCGCCCGAGAGGTCATCGAGCTGCTTGAGGTGCTGTGGAACAAGGGTCGGGACATGGCATCGCCGGCACCGGTGTCCTCCTCGCAGCTGCGTGTGCTGTTCATCCTGGACCGGGACCAGCCGATCAATCTGCGCACCCTTGGCGAGGTGCTCGGATCGGCGCCGTCCTCGGTGAGCCGGATGTGTGATCGCCTGGCCGCGTTGGGTTTCGTCGAACGGTCTCCGAGCTCGGCCAGTCGGCGGGAGCTCGAGCTGCGCCTGTCGAGCCGCGGGGACAGCTACCTGAAGGACCTGCGCGCCCGCCGCGAAACCGCGCTCCTCGACGTCATCTCCGCCATGCCACCGGCGGAGCGCGCAGCACTCGCGGACGGCCTGAGCAGTTTCCGCCTTGCCGTCGAAAACGCCGCCTCGGAAGCCGCTGGTGACGCAGCGGAGTCTGCCTGACCCTCGGACAGGGTCGGCACGTCGTCCGCTTCACAGGTTCACCTGCCTTTGTTCTCGAGCGTGCGACCGGAGGTCGGGGCCGCAGACGGACCCGCATCACGTAAGGGTGTTTCCTCCGACGTACAGTTGTCAAACGGCAACAGTTTCCATGGTCTAAGTGATTGACGCCCGCAGGAATCGATGCCTGGCGGGTCCGCACCCGTTCCGCGGGTTCCAGGGGCTTCAGCGCTCGATCACCGCCCTGCGCAGTCGCTCACGCGCGATGTCACACGCTTCCTTGACGGCTTTGAGCTGAGCCGCGGACTGCGGGAGGGCAGCGGCGACAGTCCTCGCACAGTGAGCCCGCAGGCCCTCCACCGCTTCCGCGCCCGCCGAGGTGAGCACGAGCCGCGCCCTGCGGCGGTCACCCGCATGGGAGCGCCGGGCCAGCAGCCCCGCGCTCTCCAGGCGCCCGCACAGACGGCTGGCCGAAGCCGGAGCGATGCCCAACGCCCTCCCCAGCTCGGCGAGCCCCAGCGTCGCGGACCTCTCGACCGCCGCCAGAGCGCGCAGCGTCAGGCGAGGAGCGGGGGCGGGAGCATGCACGTCCGCATACTCACACAGAGCGACCAGCGCGGCTGCCGCTTCCGCTACGTCGGCGTCTGGCCGGGCCGTCGCCCTGGCCCCTTGCCCGCCTGTCCCGGGTGTCTCTGCGTCCCTGTCGCTCATTTACCGCTCGGGGTGGGTTCCTGCCTGTTTGCTTCCGTCCTGGTGCCCTGCACCGGCGGCGACATGCCTGCCTCCGCGGGTTTCGGCGGCCCTCAGAGGCGGGGTACATTTGCCGCGCGGCAACTATTGCGAAGGTGGAGGGAAATGAACGCCGGAGAGCCAGAGGCTCGCGTCCATGTCCTCGCGGCCTTGCGGGAGCAGCCCGAGAAGGTGGCCGATCGTTGGGTGCAGCTGCAGTTGGAGCAGGCCGCGCTCGGACACGGGATGACCGAGGCCGAGCTTCGTGAGGAGGCTGACGCACTCGTCGACGCGCTGCGTTCCGGCCTGGAGAGCGACCAGCCGGCGGAACGTCTTGTCCCTACCCAGCGGGTGTTGCACCAAGCGATCATCGAGCTGTCTCTCCGCCGGGCCCGGAACGGGGCCACGCCCACGGCGACGTCCCTCGCCGTGCTGGCTCTGAAGGAGGCACTGCTCGAGGCGGTACAGCACTCCACTCGCGAGGCCGACGCTCTCTACTCAACTGCGCTGCTGGTCAACCGGCTTCTGGACACCGCCGGCGCCCTGTCGTTCGAGACTTATGCGGAGGGGCGCGAGGAGATCATCCGCAGGCAGAACCGCCAGCTGCTCGAGGTGTCCACCCCTGTGGTGCGCCTGTGGGACAGGATCTTGGCGGTACCCCTCATCGGTACGCTCGACACGACGCGCACCCAAGTCGTCATGGAGAACCTCTTGGAGGCGATCCAGCGGGACGAGGCTCAGGTAGCGATCATCGACATCACCGGTGTCCCCACCGTGGACACCGCGGTGGCCCACCACCTGATGCAGACCGTCAATGCGGTACGCCTCATGGGGGCGGACTGCCTGATCAGTGGCATCCGCCCGCCGATCGCCCAGATCATCGCCGAGTTGGGCATCGACCTGTCCACGATTCTCACCCGGGCGACACTCGCTGACGCACTGGCCACCGCGATGGTCCTGACCGAGCAGCCTGCCCGGCAGGCCGGTTCCGCGGCGACCCGGTGAGCGCCCGCGTCGGCGCAGGCGTACCCGTCCTGCGCCTGGGCGATGTCCTGGTGACGGGCCTGCTCAGCGAGCTCGACGACGAGTACGCCATAGCCTGCACCGGTGAACCGACCGAAGGGGTTGCCGATGCTCCCCCATGGTGACCTGGACGAAACGCCGCCCACCACGTCCTCCGCCTCTGCGGAACCGGAACACAGCGACACCGTCACCGCGCAGCCCCTGCGCTCCGAGGAGGACCTGCTGGCCCTACGGCATGCGGTGCGGGCCGCCACGCTGCGCGTCGGCTTCGGCCTGGTGGACCAGACCCGGGTCGTCACCGCCGCCAGTGAACTGGCACGCAACGCCTACGTCCACGGGCGCGGCGGTACCTTCGAGCTCAAGACCGTTCAAAGCGCCGGCCGGATCGGACTGCAGCTGTCGGTGACCGATGAGGGGCCCGGGATCCCGGACCTCGACACGGCCTTCATCGACGGGTACACCACCGGATCCGGTCTCGGCCATGGGCTGGGCGGCGCTCGCCGTCTCATGGACGAATTCCACGTCCGGACCACACCGGGACAGGGAACCACCATCGTCGCGGTGCGCTGGGACTCGCGCCCGTGACCCCTGCCCCGGGATGCCGAGTCTCCAACCGGCCGCCGCCGGAAACGGCATGGTCGTCGTCGGCGTCGACCGGGGGCCGGTCATCGCCGCCATTGGCCTGAGTCTCACCGGCGGACACACCGCCACCCACACGCTGGGCGCCGGCCTGGAGGACCGGACTGGTCCTCGACGGCCTGGGACACGGCCCCGAAGCCGCGACAGCCGTCCAGCGGGCGGTCACCCACGCCCTGCACCCCGACGACACGCTCGCCCAGGCGGTCCGCCTCACCCGGTGACCGGCACGCCGTGCTGGCCATGGGCCCAGGCATAGGGGCGGGGCGCCACCATCCGGTGTCGCCCCGCCCTCACCATCCACCGTCACATGGCCGGAGTGCCGTAATAGCCACCGATCACGCGGTGGTACTCCGGGTCGTCGAGGTGCTTGTCCTGGTCGAAGTCGGGAGCGTTCTTGACCTGCTCCCGCGTGCGGCCGACGAAGACCGTGTGCGTTTCCAGATTGATCTCGGTCACCGTGCCGGCCGGCAGCAGCACGCGCTTGCCGAAGATCCACGGACCGGTGTCGACGACGAGATACGCCGAGCCGACCTCGTCGGAGTGCTTGTCGACCTTGCCGATGTTCCCGTCGGTCGCTTCCACCTCGTAGCCCACGAGCAGGGCTCCGTCCACGTGCCCCGCGGCCGGGTGATACTCCCAGATGTTCTCGCTCATGAGTGCTTTCCTTCGCGTCCCTGAAAGGCCCGGATGAACAGCGTGCGCGTTGTTCGCTCCTGGTGCCCCGGACCCCGGATTCCACATGTCCCCCGAAGGGATGAGGAGGGATGAGGAGTGTCTCGGGCACCCAGTTGAACGGGCGCAGGTGTGGATGTGTGGCGGGACGGGCATACGGGCGGCAGGACCCCGCCGTGTCTCCCCCGTCGCGGCGGGGTCTCTCGCTGCCCTGCCCCGGGGTGACACCTCCCGGCCCGGTGACGGTCCGATCGAATGTCTGAATTCTCACTCTTGTAACTGTTTCCACCTGTTTATTGATAAGTGGGAAGTTTCACAGTCCGGTGCCGTGGCGCCTGGACGACAGATGCTGCCTCCACGGACTGCCCCGCCACACAAGGGGTACTTGCGGCGTCCACCGGTGTCGGGATTCGGCCAGTCACGCGCGCATCATGCCCTGGAGCCCGATTGCCCATGCGATGCCGCGTGGGTTAGCCTTCAGCGTATTTGTCATACGGCAATGGTTAAGTGTCGAAAGAATGGCATGGGGCCGCCCGCTCGGGGTGTGCGTCTGCTCGGTCTTTTCGTCGTGGCATCTGAGTGGAACGAGGTTGGTCATGGCTGAGACGGCGGTCGAGGATTCGCGTTCAGTGCCGCGGTCACGGTCTCCCCGCGGGGGCGCCAAGGTGGGCGAGTCGGAGCTCCGGCAGTTGCTCGCCGGTCTTACGGCGGTACGCGACGGGGACTTCGGCACCCGCCTTCCCGACGAGGGAGACGGGCTGATCGGAGAGATCGCCACCGTCTTCAACGGCATGGTGGACCAGTTGTCCTTGTTCACGTCCGAAGTGACCCGTGTGGCCCGCGAGGTGGGCACTGAGGGCACATTGGGCGGGCAGGCCGTGGTCCCTGGCGTCTCCGGCACATGGGCGGACCTCACCGACTCGGTGAACGCCATGGCGGGCAATCTCACGACCCAGGTCCGGGACATCGCCCAGGTCGCCACCGCAGTGGCCAAGGGGGACCTGTCCCAGAAGGTCGACGTGGACGCGCGCGGCGAGATCCTCGAGCTGAAGGAGACCGTCAACACGATGGTCGACCAGCTCTCCGCCTTCGCCGACGAAGTCACCCGTGTCGCCCGCGAGGTCGGCAGCGAGGGCCGGCTGGGCGGCCAGGCCCAGGTACCGGGCGTCGGTGGCGTCTGGCGGGATCTGACCGACTCGGTCAACTTCATGGCCGGCAACCTCACCGACCAGGTACGCAATATCGCTCAGGTGACGACGGCCGTTGCCCAGGGCGACCTGTCCCAGAAGATCACCGTCAACGCGCGCGGTGAAATCCTGGAGCTCAAGAACACCATCAACACCATGGTCGACCAGCTCTCCTCGTTCGCCGACGAGGTCACCCGCATGGCGCGCGAAGTGGGCACGGAAGGGATCCTGGGCGGCCAGGCCGACGTCAAGGGCGTGTCCGGCACATGGCGGGACCTGACCGACTCGGTGAACTTCATGGCGGGCAACCTCACCGCCCAGGTCCGCTCCATCGCGCAGGTGGCCACAGCCGTGGCCAAGGGTGACTTGTCACAGAAGATCACGGTCACGGCTCGCGGCGAGATCCTGGAGCTGAAGGAGACCATCAACACCATGGTCGACCAGCTCTCCGGCTTCGCCGACGAAGTCACCCGCGTCGCCCGCGAGGTCGGCACCGAGGGCCGGCTCGGCGGGCAGGCCGACGTCAAGGGCGTCTCGGGTACGTGGAAGGACCTCACCGAGTCGGTCAACGTGATGGCCGACAACCTGACGGCCCAGGTACGTTCGATCGCCGAAGTCACCACCGCGGTGGCCCAGGGCGACCTGTCGCAGAAGATCCGGGTCGACGCGCGCGGCGAGATCCTGGAGCTGAAGGAGACCATCAACACGATGGTCGACCAGCTCTCCGCCTTCGCCGACGAAGTCACCCGCGTGGCCCGCGAGGTCGGCACCGAGGGGAATCTCGGTGGGCAGGCCACGGTGCGCGGGGTGTCGGGCACCTGGAAGGACCTGACGGACAACGTCAATGTGATGGCGTCGAACCTCACAGGACAGGTCCGTTCGATCGCGCAGGTGGCCGCGGCAGTGGCGCGGGGCGATCTCTCGCAGAAGATCACCGTCGAGGCGAAGGGTGAAGTGGCCGCTCTGGCGGGGGTCATCAACACCATGGTGGGCACGCTCTCCGCCTTCGCCGACGAGGTCACCCGCGTGGCGCGCGAGGTCGGTACGGAGGGCATCCTCGGCGGGCAGGCCCGGGTCCCCAACGTGGCCGGCACCTGGAAGGACCTGACCGACAACGTCAACTCGATGGCGAACAACCTGACCGGCCAGGTACGCAACATCGCCCTCGTCACCACCGCCGTCGCCAACGGTGATCTGTCGAAGAAGATCGACGTCGACGCCCGGGGCGAGATCCTGGAGCTGAAGACCACGATCAACACGATGGTCGACCAGCTCTCCTCGTTCGCCGCCGAAGTCACCCGCGTCGCCCGCGAAGTGGGCAGCGAGGGCCGGCTGGGCGGCCAGGCCGAGGTCGAGGGTGTCTCCGGGACGTGGAAGCGCCTGACGGAGAACGTCAACGAGCTGGCCGGGAACCTGACCCGGCAGGTACGTGCGATCGCGGAGGTCGCGAGCGCGGTGGCCGAGGGCGATCTGACCCGCTCCATCACGGTCGACGCCTCCGGTGAGGTCTCCGAACTCAAGGACAACATCAACTCCATGGTGGAGTCGCTGCGCGAGACGACCCGGGCGAACCAGGAGCAGGACTGGCTGAAGTCCAACCTGGCACGGATCTCCGAACTGATGCAGGGTCACCGGGACCTCGCTGTGGTGGCGGAGCTGGTGATGGACGAGCTGACTCCGCTGGTGTCGGCCCAGTACGGGGCCTTTTACCTGGCCGAGGAGACCACCGACGGCACCGAGCTCACGTTGGTCGGTTCCTACGGCCGTCCGGCGGGCCTCACGGGGCAGGTCCGCTTCAGACTGGGTGAGTCCTTGGTGGGTCAGGCGGCACGCAGCCGGCGGACCATCATGGCCGAGCGGGTGCCCGCGGATTACGTCACCGTCTCGTCCGGGCTCGGACAGTCCGCGCCGGGCAGCCTGGTCGTGCTGCCGATCGTGGTCGAGGACCAGGTCCTGGGCGTGATCGAGCTGGCGTCGTTCTCGCCCTTCACCGCGGTGCACCGGGCCTTCCTCGAGCAGTTGATGGAGACGCTGGGCGTCAATGTGAACACGATCGTCGCCAATGCCCGCACCGACGAGCTGCTGGAAGAGTCCCAGCGGCTGACCGCCGAACTCCAGGTCCGCTCGGAGGAACTGCAGGTGCAGCAGGACGAGCTGCAGCGTTCCAACGCCGAGCTGGAGGAGAAGGCCGCGCTGCTGGCCGCGCAGAACCGCGACATCGAGACCAAGAACCTCGAGATCGAGCAGGCCCGGCAGGAGCTGGAAGTAAGGGCCCAGCAGCTCGCGCTGGCGTCCAAGTACAAGTCGGAGTTCCTGGCCAACATGAGCCATGAGCTGCGTACACCGCTCAACAGTCTGCTCATCCTGGCGCAGTTGCTGGCACAGAACCCCACGCGCAACCTGACCCCGAAACAGGTGGAGTACGCGGGCATCATCCATTCGGCCGGGTCCGATCTGATGCAGCTGATCAACGACATCCTGGATCTGTCCAAGGTCGAGGCCGGGAAGATGGACATCAACCCTGAGCGGGTTCCGCTGCGGCAGCTGCTCGAGTACGTCGAAGCCACCTTCCGGCCGATGACGACACAGAAGAGTCTTGAGTTCACCATCAGCACTGCCCCGGGCGTCCCGGCCGATTTGCTGACGGACGACTCACGGCTGCGGCAGGTGCTGCGCAACCTGCTGTCCAACGCGGTCAAGTTCACCGAGCACGGCAGCGTCGAACTGCGTATCGAAGTGGCTGCCGAAGAGGAGCTTCCTCCTTCCGTGCACCGCGGTGAGCCGGTGCTGGCGTTCCGTGTCAAGGACACCGGCATCGGTATCGCCGAGCACCAGCTGGAGGCGATCTTCGGTGCCTTCCAGCAGGCTGACGGCACGACCAGCCGCAAGTACGGGGGCACCGGCCTGGGGCTGTCCATCAGCCGGGAGATCGCCCATCTGCTGGGCGGTGCGGTGACCGCCGCAAGCACTCCCGCGAAGGGCAGTACGTTCACTCTCTACCTGCCGGTCGAGGGGGCCGACTGGGAGGCCGGTGCCGTCGCCGGAGGAGCCGCACAGCCGGCAGCGGCTGAAGGTGCCGGCAGGGCCGCGCTCGGCCAGGCGGCGACCCGGCCGATCCCGGCGCCTCGCCAGAAGCGTCGGTTGCTGGTCGTCGAGGAGCGCACTCGCGGTCTGCTCTCCCTGGTCGCCGAGAGCGCCGTCGCCGATCTGTCCGGGAACCAGGACCTTCCCAAGCACATGGCGGACATCGAGGTCATCACCGCCGTAGGTGCGCAGGAGGCGGCCGAGAGCCTGGCCGCCGGGCCCTTCCACTGCGTCGTCCTGGAACTGGACATGCCCAAGGACGAGGCGCTGCGGTTCCTGGACGCCATGGACGGTGACGCCGCGGTGACGACCGTGCCCGTCCTCGCACACAACAGCCGCCGCCTGGAGCCGGCGCAGGAAGAGAGGCTGCAGAGCCGTTCGGCCAGCCGGCCGCTGGAACTGATTTCCAGCCTTGACGAGCTCCGCGAGCGGATCGCCCTGCACCTGTCCGCCGAGGAGCCGGGGGACGTACTGCCGTTGGTACGCCCTGAAGAGACGCGCCAGCAGCCCCCGGAGCCCGTCGACGGGACACTTGCCGGGCACACCGTGCTGGTGGTGGACGACGACGCCCGCAACCTGTACGCCATCAGCGGCATCCTGGAAGTGCACGGCATGAAGGTCCTTCATGCCGAGAACGGCCGCAGAGGCATCGAGACACTGCGCGAGCACCCCGAGATCGACCTGATCCTGATGGACGTGATGATGCCCGAGATGGACGGCTACGCCGCCACGTCCGCGATCAGGGAGGATCCCGCCTACGCGGCGCTGCCCATCATCGCGGTCACGGCCAAGGCCATGCCGGGAGACCGGGAGAAGAGCCTTGCCTCGGGGGCGAGTGACTACGTCACCAAGCCCGTGGACGCCAACGACCTCATCGCCTGCATCGGGCACTGGCTGACCGTCCGATGAGTGGTGCGGGCCGGTCGGTCCAGCAGCCCTCCTACCTCCCCTTGCCCGCAGACCGAGGAGTCAGCAGCACAGTGAGCACTCCTGAGCACGTCGAAGAGTCCGTCGCCGACGACGGGCCGCTGACGCCTGCTCGCCCGGGCCCGGAGCACTCCCCCGCCCCGTCTCCGGCGGAAGGAGCCGCAGACGCCGTGCCGGCCAATGGGCCGTCGGCGCCGGCCACTCCCCCGGCGACCGACGACGGCTCGCCGACCGTGCCGGTGCCCTCACCTCGTCCCGGGGCCCGGCCGGCTGCCGCGAGTGTGCCGAGTGAAGCCGCCACCGAGCAGTTCACCTCGGCGTCCCAGGTACGGGAAGAGGGCACCGGCCTGGGCAGGCTGGCGGCGACGGTGGAGAGGCTGCGCAACGAGATCCGCGCAGCGCAGGCTGCGGCCGACGGTCGCGGTCTGATCGAACTGGCGAAGGGCGTGCTGATCGAACGGCTCCAGTGCGGGCCCGCCATGGCTGCCCAGCAACTGGCAGATCTGGCCGACGAGTCGGGTGTTTCCCAGCTGGAGCTGGCAGCGGACATCGTCAACCAGGCAGCGCGTGACCACGTCACCGAAGTGGCCAACGATTTCGTCCAGCGAACGACCGGTGGGACGAGCGGTGGGACGAGCGCCGCGGAAGACAGCGCATCCGTCGGTGTGCGTCTGCGTACGGCTGAAAGCGGTGCCCTCGCGGCGGGAGACACCCAGGCGGTTGCCGAGTCGCTCCTGGAACACGCCCTGACGCCACTGGGCGCCAGCGCCGTCGCCGTGTGGACGGCGGGTTCGGACGCCTCGTTGACCCTCGCGGGCCATGCCGGGTTTCCCACGGACGAGGCGGGCCGCTGGCGCTATGTACCGCCCGGTGTGTCGACGCTGGCCCGCCAGGCGCTGGCCGAGCGGAAACCCGTGCGAGTCGCCTCCTGGCCCGCGGCGGGACTGCCTTCGATCGGCTGGGCACAGAACCCGCGGGGTGGCCGTGTGGCGCTCCCGGCCGGGACCGGCGGCCGCGTCCACGGCATTCTGGAGATCTGCTGGCCGGGTCCCCTGGAACCTCACCCGCCGCAGATCGTGCGTCAGCTCGAGGCGCTGGCCGAACTGTGCGCTCATACCCTTGAGGGCCGGTCGGGTGCGACCACCTCCCCCGGCGGGAGTGCCTGGATGCCCACGCCGGACCTCAGCGAGCTGGTCGATCTCGCGGAAGGACTGTACGACCCCGCGCTGGTCCTGATTCCGTTCCTCGAACCCGACGGTCGTCTCGCCGACTTCCGGATCCATCACGCGAACAGTCACTTCATCGATCCCGCAGGTCGTCCCCGCAGCGCTGTGAACGGAGCGCTGCTGCTCGAGGCCTACCCCATGGCCGTCGGCGGCAGTGAACTCTTCGAGAAGATAGAGCGGGTCTACGCGACCGGTGAGCCGTTTCGTGCCCAGCGGATGACTCTGACCGCGCTGGTCGACCAGGTGCCTCTCGCCGCCGTCGCCGACATCAGTGTCAGTCGCCACGGCAGCAGCGTGCTTCTCATCTGGCGCGTCGAGGACGAGACGGCTCGTCTGGCGAGCCTCCTCCAGCACGCTCAACGTCTGGGCAGGATCGGCGGCTTCGAGGAGAACGTCGCCACCGGACAGATCACCTGGAACGACCAGCTGTTCGACCTCTACGGCCGGTCCCACAACACCAGCCCCGTGCCCCTGGAGGAGCTGACCGCCCACGCCCACCCGGACGACGCCGTGACCATCGGCCGTTTCCTGCGGGCCGTCCTGCACCACAGACGGCCGGCGTCCGCGGCCTTCCGGCTCCAGCGCCCGGACGGTGTCACCCGGCACATTCGCGTGATCGCCGAGCCGGTCCTCGACGCCGACCACCGCATGCTGGCGGTGCGGGGCGCCTACCAGGACATCTCCGCACAGCACTGGACCGAAGTGGCCCTGGCCGCAACCCGCGACCAGCTGGCGCACACGGAGCAGCAGGCTGTTGAGCGCAACCGCATGACCCTGCAGTTGCAGCACGCCATCATGCCGCCGACGCAGGCTCCGCTGGACAGTCCGGGGCTGCAGATCGCGGTGCGTTACCGCCCGGCCGAGTCGGAGTCCATGGTGGGCGGTGACTGGTACGACGCCGTCGTTCTGCCCTCCAAGAAGATCATGCTGTGCGTGGGAGACGTGGCCGGACACGGCATTGAGGCCGCGACCAGCATGGTGGTGCTGCGAAACGCCATGCGGGGTCTGGCTGTCACCGGCGCCGGGCCGGGTCAGCTGCTGGCCTGGCTCAACACGGTGGCTCACTACCTGACCGAGCACGTGACGGCCACAGCGGTTTGCGGTTTGTACGATCCCGAGCAGCACACCTTGCGCTGGGCCCGGGCAGGACACCTCCCGCCTGTCCTCATCCGGGGCCAGAAGGCAACCACGCTGCGCACGGTCAGCGGGGTACTCCTCGGTGCTCTTTCAGAGACCGCCTACGAGGAGGAGGAGCTGCAGATGGAGCCCGGTGACACCCTGCTCATGTACACCGATGGGCTGGTCGAGCGCAGGGACCAGTCGGTCCAGGACTCCCTGGCCCAGCTGCTGACCAACGCCCGTATACCGACCACGACGCTGGAGCAGCGGCTCGACGGGCTGCTGACGCACAGCAAGTCGGACACCGACGACGACACCTGTCTCATCGGCATCCAGGTGCTGTGACACATGTGCTGCGTGCGCTTCGCCGCGGCATCATGGCGCCGGTGTCCGTGCCCCGTTCAGCACCGACCGAAGAAGGTGATCCGGCACAACGGCCGCTGACGACGACGGCCGATGACGCATGCCTGTTCCTGCTCCCCGCAGCCGGCCCCGGGGCCGGGCGCGGTGCTTCGACCTCGTCGGCGATGCCGTATGCGTACGGCCCGTCCTTCGCCGGCCGTGGGTCCGGCGAGGAGCCTTCGGGTCGCCTCGGCTGGGCCGTGACCGGCCGTGGGCATAGGCTGGGCCGAATGCTTAGGTCAGCGCCGCGGGGGGAATGCCCCGAGCGCGTCATAGCTGCGAGGTTCTTGCCCAGCCGTACGAGGAGGAGTCCCTGTGTCTCAGCGACTGACAAGGCCGTTGCGAAGTGTCACAGTTGAGGGCATGCATTCCGAGACTTCTCCAGACGCGGACCGGGATGCTGCCGCGCGGGCCGCCCGAGAGGTCATCGAGCTGCTCGAAGTGCTCTGGAACAAGGGCCGCGACACCACGTCGCCGGCGCCGGTCTCGACCTCGCAGTTGCGGGTCCTGTACATCCTGGAGCGCGACCAGCCGATGAATCTGCGCGCTCTCGGTGAGGTGCTCGGATCTGCGCCGCCCTCGGTGAGCCGGATGTGCGACCGCCTCGACGCGCTGGGTTTCGTGGAGCGCTCCCCCAGCTCGGCCAGTCGGCGAGAGCTGGAGCTGCGACTGACGAGCCGCGGGGGAAGCTACCTCAAGGACCTGCGTGCCCGCCGCGAAACCGCGCTGCTCGACGTCATCTCGGCCATGCCCCCCGCGGAGCGCACAGCGCTGGCGGCCGGGCTGAGCAGCTTCCGCCTCGCCGTCGGAGCAACCAGTACGCAGGGAGGCGAAGGCGGCAGCGGCACGACGTCGTCTTCCGAATCCGCCTGAGCCGCAGCCGCAGCATGGCTCCGAGCCCACGTTCCCCTCCCCGGGAGAACACTGCTCACGGCCCCGGGCCGGGGTCGGGGTGAATCGGTTCGGTGATGCCGGCGCGGGCCGCTTCCAGCTGGGCGGCGAAGGCGACGCCCAGGAAGAGGGCGATGCCGGTCACGTTCGCCCACAGCAGGAGGGCGACGAAGGCGGTCAGCGGGCCGTACACCGCTCCGAACGATCCGCTGTTGTTGACGTAGAACGCGAGCAGCCATGTCGCGGCCACCCACAGGAGCAGATGGATGCCGGAGCCGAAGATGAGCCAGGTGTAGCCCGGCTGGTCACGGCGAGGAGCCCAACGGAAGATCACAGCCGAGGCGACGGCGGCGAGGAGGATCCCGAGGGGCAGGTGGACGTGATGCCACCAGGTGAGCAGAGACGGCGACCAGTGCAGCGCCTGGACGACAGCCTGCCCGATCCCCCGCCCTGCGACCATCGCGAGGAACCCTCCTCCGAGCGGCAGGCCGGCGCACAGCGCGAGAAGCACGCCTCTGCCGTACTTGACGGGAAAGGGACGGTCACGCTCGATGCCATAGATGCGGTTGCATCCGCGTTCGATCTGCCCCATCGCCGCTGCGAGGTTGACCACGGCGAAGCCGAGGCCCAGCCACATGGCCATGGCGCCGGCGGTGTCCGCGCCCGCGCTGCGCCGGGTGTCGGAGAGCGCCTGCCGCACCAGCCCGGTGCTGGTGCCGGGAATGATCTGGGCCAGGGCCAGTTCAATGGCTTGCCCCGCGTTTTCCGTGTGCATGGTCGTGGCGATCCCCACCAGCGCGATGGTGAACGGCACGATCCCGAGTACGACCTGGTAGCCAAGGGAGCGGGCGAAACTGAACCCGTCGGCGTAGCGAAAACGTGCGAAGGCGTCGACGAGCAGCTTCCGTCCACCGTAGTGCCGCAACGCGGAGAACGCTTCGTCGCCGGAGAGTTCCTCGCCGACCATGTCCCGCGTCTGCGGTACATGCACTACCGTTCCCATCGATCCTCCCCGGGGCTGAGACAGGGCCGGCGAACGGCGGTGTTCGGACTCGTCACGTGGGTGCTCATCGGGCTCAGCCGCCAGGAGTGGCACATGGCGCGGGGCGGTCTGTCGGGTGCGGCACGTCGGTCCGGACGGACGGGTCCGGAACACGGGTCGGTCGGCTCCGTCCCGGTCGCCCGGGGCGGAGCCGGTTGTTCAGGACGGCCCGCTGCGCAGCGGGCCTCGTCCGGGCGCCTCAGTCAGTGGTGAGCATTCCCGCACGCAGCCGCGCCAGGATACGGGTCAGCAGTCGCGACACGTGCATCTGTGACACACCGAGGCGTTCGCCGATTTGCGCCTGGGTGAGCTCTTCGACGAAGCGGAGGTGCAGGATGCGGCGGTCGCGGTCCTCGAGCGTGTCGAGGAGCGGGGCCAGCGTCTGGAAGTTCTCCACGAGCTCCATGGCCGGGTCCTCCGCGCCGATGAAGTCGGCCAAGGCGGCGTCGTCGTCCTCACCGCTGTGGAGCGCCGCGTCAAGGGACGTGGAGTTGTAGCCGTTGGAGGCCAGCCGCGCCTCGATGACCTCATCCTCGGAGAGGCTCATCAGGTCAGCCAGTTCGCCGACCGTCGGGGCACGGCCGAGGCGGGTGCTGAGCTCCTCGGTCGCCTTGGCGAGCTCGACGCGAGCCTCCTGAAGGCGCCGCGGCACGTGCACGGCCCACGATGTGTCACGGAAGAACCGCTTGATCTCGCCGACGATGTAGGGCACGGCGAAGGTGGGGAACTCGACTTCCCGGGAGAGCTCGAACCGGTCGATCGCCTTGATCAGCCCGATCATGCCGACTTGGACGATGTCTTCCATCTGGTCCCCGCGGCTGCGGAACCTTCCGGCGGCATAGCGCACGAGCGACATGTTCATTTCGATGAGGGTGTTCCGGGCGTACTGGTACTCCGGTGTGCCCTCTTCCAGAACGGTCAGCCGGTCGAAGAACATCCTCGACAGGGTGCGGGCGTCCTTCGGCGCAAGCTTCTCGGGGTCCGCGACCACCGGCAGCTCTGCGACACCCGCCTGCGTCATCGCTCTGACAGCCACCGAAGTCGTCATCGTCCTGTCCCCTCCCACGTCACCACAGCCCTCGCCGGTCCCGGCGAGTCAGTGAGGCGCGCCTACCCCGTCCCGGAGGTCTCATGCATATGTCTTTTGCGAGGTGTGCCGGTACCTGCGGGCGGTGCGCTGCGGGCGAAGGCTAGGAGGAGGCTGCCAGGTCCTCGGCCATGCGCTGGAACTGTCCCAGGTCGTAGTTGGCCAGTGTCTTGTCGAGATTGGTCAGGGCGCCAAGGTGTTCGACGAACCCGTCGGGCTCGTATTCCAGCTGGATGGTGACACGGCTGGTGGTGTCACTCAGCCGGTGGAAGGTGACCACACCTGCGTGCTGAGTGCCGGCGATCACCTTCCAGGCGATCCGTTCCTCCGGGATGACCTCGGTCAGTTCAGCGGTGAAGTACTTGTCCACGCCGGGCAGGGTCAGCCACCACGTGAACCGGCGCTCGTCGATCCGGTCGACACGTTTGACGTGCGTGAGGAACTGCGGCCACCTCGTCACATCGCTCCACAGCTTCCAGATCAGTGAAACGGGGGCCTTCACGTCCACTGTTTCGACCAGCGAAGACGACATGGGAGGAGCTCCTTTCCGATGGGGTGACGACGCAGTGCGGCACGACCACTGAGGTGTAGCCCGTCTACCCCCGAGGGGCCGGCCAATGCCCGCGAGGCGGCGTCGGCCGAGCAGTCGGCGGCAACTCGGCCGGGAGCCGGAGCGGGCACCACGAGCGTCCGAGTCCGGCGGGCTTCCATGCCGGGTCCGGTCACAGGAAACGTCGGATGGGGCTGACGGCCCACTCCAGGGCGCGCTGGAAGCCAGGGCGGCGTTTCCACCGGGAGAGCGTGATCGGCCGGCTGTGGGTGAGGTCTTCGTCGAAGTGGCGGTCGAGGGTGGCCGTGAACGCCTCGTCCAGTACGGCGAGCATCACTTCCTCGTCGTGGTCCATGGAGCGGCGGTTGAAGTTGGTGGACCCGATCAGGGACGCGACGTCGTCAACGGTGATGATCTTGGCGTGCATCATGGTGGGCTGGTACTGGCGGATGTCGACGCCGGCTGCGAGGAGGTCGCTGTAATGGCGTTGCCCGGCCAGTTGGCTGGCTCGCTGGTCCGTGTGCCGGCCGGGCAGCAGTATCTCCACGGTGACACCGCGGCGGGCGGTGGCGCAGAGGAGGTCGATGAAGTACTTGTCGGGAGCGAAGTAGGCGGTGGCGAGGCGGAAGCGCTTCTGCGCGGAGGTGAGCATGATGCGGATGAGGGTCTGCATGTCCTGCCAGCCGATACTGGCGGAGCCTCGCACCACCTGGACGATGGCGTCGCCGTGCTGTGTGTGCTCGGTGAACCGGTCGCGGTCGTCGAAGAGTTCGGCGTGGCATTCCGCCCAGTTCTGGGCGAACGCCGCGGCGATTCCGTCCACGGCGGGGCCCCGGACCTGGACATGGGTGTCACGCCACTCGTCCGGGTTGCGGGCGTCGCCACACCATTCCCGGGCTATCCCGACTCCGCCGGTGAATGCGGTGTGCTCGTCGACGACCAGCGCCTTGCGATGGCAGCGGTGGTTCTGCTTGAAGGGCGAGAGCCGCAGGGGCTTGCGGAACCAGGCGATCTGGACACCTGCCGAGTCCATCTCGTCGAGCAGGTCCGTCTCTATCTGCCGGGCGCCGAAGCCGTCGAGCAGCAGCCGTACCCTCACTCCGGCCCGCGCACGGGCGGCGAGGGCCGTGGCGAACTCACGAGCGATCTCTCCGCGCCAGTAGACGAAGGTCATCATGTCGATGGTGTGCTCGGCGTTGCGGATGGATTCCAGCATCGCGGGGAAGATCTCGTCGCCGTTGCGCAGAGGACGGAGCTGGTTGCCTTCGGTGGCGGCAACTCCTATCAGGCGTTCCAGCCGCCGCCGTAGGCGCTGCTTGCGTTCCTGGGCGGTCGTTTTGATCGTCATCGCGGTACGCTCCGCGCCATCAGGTCTGAGGGGATCGATGACGCTCATGCTGACTCTCCGGAGTGGCTTGCGGTCCTGGGCTGCCGCGTGGTGCGGCCTTGGACACGCATTCGGGTGGGGGCTGACCCAGCCCACGTTCCCCTGCCGGCGGGGTTCCACGCCGCCAAGGACGCCCTGAGCGTCGGAAGGCCGCCAGGAGGGCCCCCTGCCCGTCGCAGCCGCGGCGCTGAGCCTCCGCGAGGTCCAGGCCGTGTCCGGACCGCGCTCGCGGTACCGGCCGTGCGTGTCGTCACTCTTGCGCAACCCGGCCACATCCGCCACTGCACCATACGGCCGCGCACCATCTACGGAGACGACGATGCCGAAGGAGGCAACCCTCACAACCGTGCCAGTCACCTTGGAGCCGATTGGGAATTTCCGCCTGGCGGCCGTCCATTCGCCATCCGTCATCTGTGCCATTCCCTTTCGTAGGGGTTCAGCCGGCCGAACATGCTGTTCGGGATCGGCACTTCCACCTCGGGGCCCAGCTCGAAACGGTTGACGACCTTGCCGAGCGGGTTCACGCCTGCCCGTCGGAGGTCCGGACACCGACCGGCTGCCGGAAGAGTTCGGACGTCATGTCGTCGAAGTCGACCCAGCGGGCTCGCGCCTCCCGGACGAGCACTTCGCCGACGTACGCACCGAGCTCTTGGAGGATGGGTGCGACGTCGTCGGGGGCGATCCCGCCCAGCCGGGCCATCAGCAGGGCGACGTCGTCCCTGCGGCCGCCACGGGCGCCCAGCGCCCGGATGATCGCGTCGCAGGC
>NZ_JBEPEL010000058.1:0-47429 GCF_040300825.1 Streptomyces sp. NPDC000229 | reverse complement strand
CCTTGGCCTTGTCCACGGCCGCGATGACATCGGTCATCTTGGTGAAGGCCGGGTTGGACCTGCGCCCGGTCCACCGACCCCCGTCGGTCGGCCACCCCGTCGCCCGGTCCGCCAACCCCCCGTCGGCCACCCCGCCGCCCGAACCCCCCACCCCCGGCCCTCCGCCGGCCCGGTGCGCGGCCTTCCTCGGCCCGGTTCGCCGGCTCCTCCTCCGGGCGGGGACCGTGGGGCTCCAGGGATGTCCGGCCGTTCGCGGGTGAACGGGGGCTCTCGCGGTGAGGATGGAGACATGGGATTCCATGTCGATTCCGAGACCGGGCGGCTTCGCCGCGTCATCCTGCACCGGCCCGATCTGGAGCTGAAGCGGTTGACGCCCACCAACAAGAACGCGCTGCTCTTCGACGACGTGCTGTGGGTGCGGCGGGCGCGGCAGGAGCACGACGGCTTCGCCGATGTGCTGCGCGACCGGGGCGTGGAGGTGCACCTGGTCGGGGACCTGCTGCGCGAGGCGCTGGAGATCCCGGCGGCGAGGAAGCTCGTCCTGGACCGGGTCTTCGACGAGAAGGAGTACGGGCCGCTCGCCACCGACCACATAAGGGCGGTGTTCGACGCGATGGACACCGGCACGCTGGTCGAGGCGCTGATCGGCGGCATGACGAAGCGTGACTTCCTGGCCGGTCACTCCGAGCCGACGTCCGTCCGCTTCCATGTGATGGACCTGGACGACTTCCTGCTGCCGCCGCTGCCGAACCACCTCTTCACCCGCGACACGTCGGCCTGGATCTACGACGGCGTCTCCATCAACGCCATGCGCTGGCCCGCCCGGCAGCGCGAGACCGTCCACTTCGAGGCCATCTACAAGCACCATCCCCTCTTCACCGGCCCGGAGGCGGGCTCCTTCCACCACTGGTCGGAGGGGCAGGACGACTACCCGTCCACCATCGAGGGCGGCGACGTCCTGGTCCTCGGCAACGGCGCGGTGCTGATCGGGATGAGCGAGCGCACCACTCCGCAGGCGGTGGAGATGCTGGCGCGCGGCCTGTTCGCAGCGGGCTCGGCGCGCACGATCGTGGCGCTGGACATGCCGAAGAGCCGGGCGTTCATGCACCTGGACACGGTCATGACGATGGTCGCGCACGACACGTTCACCCAGTACGCCGGGCTCGGCATGCTCCGCTCGTACACCATCGAGCCGGGCGACGGGCACCGCGCGCTGAAGGTCACCGACCACCCGCCCCAGCACATGCACAGCGCGATCGCCGCGGCGCTGGACCTGCCCGCGATCCGGGTGCTGACCGCGACGCAGGACGTGCACGCGGCCGAGCGCGAGCAGTGGGACGACGGGTGCAACGTCCTGGCGGTGGAGCCGGGGGTGGTCGTCGCGTACGAGCGCAATGTCACCACCAACACCCATCTGCGCAAGGAGGGCATCGAGGTGATCGAGATCCCCGGCAGCGAGCTGGGCCGGGGCAGGGGTGGGCCTCGCTGTATGAGTTGCCCCGTGGAGCGCGACGCCGTGCCCGGCTAGGCACGACCGCGCTCGGTCCAGCCGGTCGCCCGTATAGGAATGTGGAGCCTCGTATAGACTTCCATGGTCCCCGTATTCGGAACCCAGGAGCACCCATGGCCACCGACCTCACCGGCCGCCACTTCCTCAAGGAGCTGGACTTCACCGCCGAGGAGTTCCGCAGCCTGCTCGATCTGGCCGCCGAACTCAAGGCGGCCAAGAAGGCGGGCGCCGAGGTCCAGCGGCTGCGCGGCAAGAACATCGCGCTGATCTTCGAGAAGTCGTCGACCCGGACCCGGTGTGCGTTCGAGGTCGCCGCGGCCGACCAGGGTGCCTCCACCACCTACATCGACCCCAGTGGATCCCACATCGGCAAGAAGGAGTCCGCCAAGGACACCGCCCGCGTCCTCGGCCGGATGTTCGACGCGATCGAGTTCCGGGGTGACGCCCAGGCCACCGTCGAGGAGCTCGCCGCCCACGCCGGTGTTCCCGTCTACAACGGCCTCACCGACGACTGGCACCCCACCCAGATGCTCGCCGACGTGCTCACGATGACCGAGCACACCGACAAGCCGCTGGAGAGCGTCGTGTTCGCGTACCTCGGCGACGGTCGCTACAACATGGGCAACTCCTACCTGATCACCGGCGCGCTGCTGGGCATGGACGTCCGGATCGTGGCACCCAAGGCGTACTGGCCGGCCGACGAGATCGTCGCCCGCGCCCATGAGCTCGCCGGGGCCAGTGGCGCCCGCGTCACGCTCACCGAGGACATCGCCGAGGGTGTGCGGGGTGCCGACTTCGTCGCCACCGATGTCTGGGTCTCCATGGGTGAGCCCCAGGAGGTCTGGGACGAGCGCATCGCCGCCCTCGCTCCGTACGCCGTGACCATGGACGTGCTGCGGGCCACCGGAAACCCCGGGGTCAGGTTTCTGCACTGCCTGCCGGCCTTCCACGACCTGGGTACCGCCGTCGGTCGAGAGATCCACGAGCGCCACGGGCTGACCGAGCTGGAGGTCACCGACGAGGTCTTCGAGTCCGAGCACTCGGTGGTCTTCGACGAGGCCGAGAACCGGATGCACACGATCAAGGCGGTCATGGTCGCCACGCTCGTGGACGCGACGGCATAGCAATACGCCCGATAGGGTGAATATGCGGTGTGGCGGTTAATATCGGGACACATGGTGGGGTTCGGGCTCGCACGCTCGAACCCCACTTCGCTTGTGCTCCACGCCATGGCCCAGAGAAGAGAACCACCCCATGCGTCCCACCGGACCGCCGCGTCGCATCAAAAGTCCCGCCCAGCTGATCGCCGAGTCCGGTGCGGACCTGGAGGGCCACGGCCTCAAGCGCACCATGGGCCTCTTCCAGCTCGTGTGCTTCGGCGTCGGTGCCATCGTCGGCACCGGGATCTTCGTGGGGCTGTCCGACAGTGTCGCCGAGGCCGGTCCCGCGGTCGTCGTCTCCTTCATCCTCGCGGCGATCACCTGCATCTTCACGGCATTCTCGTTCGCCGAGCTGGGCAGTGCGATCCCCGTCTCCGGCAGCTCCTACTCCTTCGCGTACGCCACCCTCGGCGAGCGCATCGCCTTCCTCGTCGGCTGGTGCCTGCTGCTGGAGTACGGCGTGTCCGTATCGGCCGTCGCGGTCGGCTGGGGCCAGTACCTCAATGAGTTGCTCGACAGCCTCGTCGGGTGGCAGCTGCCCGCCGCGCTCTCCAACCCGCCCGGCGACGGCGGGATCGTCAACATCCCGGCCGTCGTGGTCATCGGGCTCGCCGCCGCGCTCCTGGTCCGCGGCATCCGCGAGAGCGCCCGCGCGACCGCCGTCATGGCCGTGGTGAAGATCGCCATCCTGGTCCTGTTCTGCGCGATCGCCTTCCGCGCCTTCGAGGGCGGCAACCTCACCCCCTTCGCCACGCACGGCGCGGCGGGGGTCACCTCGGGCGCCTCGGTGGCGTTCTTCTCGTACATCGGCTTCGACGCGATCACCACCGCCGGTGAAGAGGTCAAGAACCCGCGAAAGAACGTCCCGCTTGCGATCATGATCTGCATCGGGCTCGTCACGCTGCTCTACTGCCTCGTCGCCGTGGCCGCCATCGGCGCCCTCTCGGCCGACGAGGTCGCCGACCAGCCGGCCGCGCTCTCGCTGATCGTCGACCGGGTGACCGAGACCGGTGTCGGCGGCGGCATCATCGCCTTCGGCGCGGTGGTCGCCATCGCGTCCGTCGTCCTGGCGGTGATGTACGGCCAGACCCGCATCCTGATGTCGATGTCCCGCGACGGGCTCATCCCGCACGTCTTCGAGAAGGTCTCCCCGAGGACGGCCACCCCGGTCGCCAACACCTGGATCGTGGCCGCCGTCTTCGCCGTCCCGGCCGCCGTCGTCCCGCTCGACGTGGTGCTGAACCTCACCACCATCGGCACCCTCGCCATCATGGTGGCGGTCAACATCGCGGTCATCGCGCTGCGCCGCCGCTACCCGGACACCGAGAGCGGTTTCCGGGTGCCGCTCTATCCGCTCAGCCCCGTCCTGGGCGTCGCCATGTGCGTGTACCTGATCTGGGGGACGGGCTGGACGACGTGGGTGCAGTTCGCCGTCTTCCTGGTCGTGGGTGCGCTGGTGTACGCGCTGTACGGGCGCCGCAACTCGCGGCTCGCCGCCGGCACCGTGCCGGTCACGGGCTCTGCAGCCCCGGGAGCGTGAACCACACGGCCTTGCCCCGGTCGGTGCGCCGGTGCCCGCACGCCGCGCTGAGCGTACGGATCAGCAGCAGGCCCCGCCCGTGTTCCTGCCACGGATCGGGCGGGGTGTCGTGCTCCGGCACGAGGTCGCCGGGCGGCTCCGGGTCCCGGTCGTGCACCTCGACCTGGCAGCCGCTCGGCAGCAGCCGCACGACCAGCTCGATCGGGCCCTTGCCGGCGGTGTGCTCCACCGCGTTCGCCACCAGCTCGGCCGTCAGCAGCTCGGCGGTGTCCCGGTACGCCGACGCGTCCAGATCCGCGAGTGCCGTCCGTATCAGGGCACGGGCGATGGGCACCGCGGCCGTGGTGTGCGGCAGGGCGATGCGCCAGGAAGAGGGGCCGGAAGCTTCGAGCAAGGCGGGGGTCCGTTCGGTGAAGCCGGTTCCGTTCGGGAGCAGGGAGGGGCGGGAAGTGGCGGGAAGAGCTGGGCGGCGTCCACGGCACGAGCAGCGGCGGACAGCCGGAGGGGGACGTGGGGGCAGTCAGGTACGACGAGGACAGCGGGGAATGCGGGGAGGGAAGAGCCGGGAAGAGAGCGGTGGGACAGGAGAGACCCGTGAGGTCTGCCCACAACCTTACGTAGGGCACTCAGCCGCACCAGAGGTCCCCGCCCACCCACCGGGAGACCTGTGCCACAGCTGAGACAGGACCTGCGTCGGTTACGGACAGCTGTTACATGGTCACCGTTCAGCGTATCGCGCCTACGTGACGGAAGTCACGTACAAGTGATAGCTTCGAGGGGCAGGCATCTGCGCAGGCAGACCGAGGGAGGCCGCACCTCATGAGTCCGTTCTCCAGCTCCGCGCCCCGCACCGAGGAATGGCGGCATGTGCGGCTCGCCATCGACGACGGCGTCGCCACCGTCACCCTCTCCCGCCCGGCCAAGCTCAACGCGCTCACCTTCGGCGCGTACGCCGATCTGCGCGACCTGCTCGCCGAGCTGTCCCGGGAGCGCGCCGTGCGCGCCCTGGTCCTGGCCGGTGAAGGGCGGGGCTTCTGCTCCGGCGGCGACGTCGACGACATCATCGGCGCCACCCTCGCCATGGACACCGCCCAGCTCCTGGACTTCAACCGGATGACCGGCCAGGTCGTCCGGGCGCTGCGCGAGGCGCCCTTCCCCGTGATCGCCGCCCTCCACGGGGTCGCCGCCGGGGCCGGCGCGGTCCTCGCGCTCGCCGCCGACTTCCGGGTCGCCGACCCCTCCGCCCGGTTCGCGTTCCTCTTCACCAGGGTCGGCCTCTCCGGCGGCGACATGGGCGCCGCGTACCTCCTGCCGCGCGTCGTCGGCCTGGGGCACGCCACCCGGCTGCTGATGCTCGGCGAACCCGTCCGCGCTCCCGAGGCCGAGCGCATCGGCCTGATCAGCGAGCTGACCGAGGAGGGTGCCGCCGACGCCCGCGCCGCCGAGCTCGCCCGTCACCTCGCCGACGGGCCGGCCCTCGCGTACGCCCAGACCAAGGCGCTCCTGACGGCCGAGCTCGACATGCCGCTCGCCGCCTCCGTCGAACTCGACGCCGCCACCCAGGCCCTCCTCATGAACGGCGCGGACTACGCCGAGTTCCACGCCGCCTTCACCGAGAAGCGGCCGCCCAAGTGGCAGGGGCGGTGACCGGCCATGGGTGCCTCCCGTGTCTCCCGTGCCTCCCGGCCCCCGCGTTCGCTCCGCGTCGCCGTCGTCGGCGGCGGGCCCGGCGGGCTGTACGCCGCCGCCCTGCTCAAGCGGCTCGACCCCGCCCGTGACATCACCGTCTGGGAGCGCAACGCCCCCGACGACACCTTCGGCTTCGGTGTCGTCCTCTCCGACGAGACCCTCGGCGGCATCGAGCACGCCGACCCGGCCGTCTACGCCGCCCTCCAGTCGGAGTTCGTCCGCTGGGACGACATCGACATCGTCCACCGCGGGCGTGTCCTCACCTCCGGCGGCCACGGCTTCGCCGCCCTCGGCCGCCGCCGCCTCCTGGAGATCCTCCACGAGCGCTGCACCGACCTCGGGGTACGGCTCCGCTTCCGCACCGAGGCCCCGCCCGCCGCCGAGCTGGCCGCCTCCTACGACCTGGTCGTCGCCGCCGACGGTGTGCACAGCCGGACCCGCGAGGCGCACGCCGACGTGTTCGCGCCCCACCTCACCTCCCACCGCTGCCGCTACATCTGGCTCGCCGCCGACTTCGCCTTCGACGCGTTCCGTTTCGAGATCGCCGAGACCGAGCACGGCGTGATGCAGCTGCACGGCTACCCCTATGCGGCGGACGCCTCCACCGTGATCGTCGAGATGCGGGAGGAGGTCTGGCGGGCGGCCGGTTTCGACGAGCTCGACGAGCAGGAGTCCATCGCCCGCTGCGCCAAGATCTTCTCCGAGGGGCTCCAGGGCAGGCCGCTCGCCTCCAACCACTCGTCGTGGACCGCGTTCCGGACCGTGGTGACCGACCGCTGGTCGCACGGCAACGTCGTGCTCCTCGGCGATGCCGCCCACACCGCGCACTTCTCCATCGGCTCCGGTACCAAACTCGCCGTCGAGGACGCCCTGGCGCTGGCCGCCTGTGTCGAGGAGCAGCCCGGCCTCGACCAGGCTCTCGCCGCGTACGAGGCCGAACGCCGCCCCGTCGTCGAGTCCACCCAGCGCGCGGCCGCCGCGAGCCTCCGCTGGTTCGAGGACCTCGCCGGCTACCTCGACCAGCCGCCCCGCCAGTTCGCCTTCAACCTCCTCACCCGCAGCCGCCGCGTCACGCACGACAACCTGCGGCTGCGCGACGCCCGCTTCACCGAGGCAGTGGAACGGGACTTCGGCTGCCCGCCCGGCACCCCGCCGATGTTCACCCCCTTCCGGCTGCGCGGCCTGACCCTGCGCAACCGGGTCGTCGTCTCCCCCATGGACATGTACTCGGCGGTCGACGGCGTCCCCGGCGACTTCCACCTCGTCCACCTGGGCGCCCGCGCCCTCGGCGGCGCGGGGCTCGTCATGACCGAGATGGTCTGCGTCAGCCCCCAGGGCCGCATCACCCCCGGCTGCGCCGGGCTGTGGACCCCCGGCCAGGCCGCCGCCTGGCGCCGGGTCACCGACTTCGTCCACCAGCAGTCGCCCGGCACCGCCATCGGCGTCCAGCTCGGCCACTCCGGCCGCAAGGGCTCCACCAAGCTCATGTGGGAGGGCATCGACCAGCCCCTCGACTCCGGCAACTGGCCCCTGGTCGCCGCCTCCCCGATCCCCTACCGCCCCGGTGTCAACCAGGTCCCGCACGAACTGCACCGGGCCGCGCTCACCGACATAAGGGAACAGTTCGCCGCCGCCGCCCGGCGCGCCGCCCGCGCGGGCTTCGACCTGCTCGAACTCCACTGCGCCCACGGCTACCTGCTGTCCGGCTTCCTCTCGCCGCTCACCAACCGCCGCACCGACGCCTACGGCGGCTCCCTCGCCGGACGGCTCCGCTTCCCGCTGGAGGTCTTCGACGCGGTACGGGCCGCCTGGCCCGGCGAGCGGCCCATGACCGTGCGCATCTCGGCCACCGACTGGGCGCCCGGCGGCACCACCCCCGACGAGGCCGTGGAGATCGCCCGCGCCTTCGCCGCGCACGGCGCCGACGCGATCGACGTCTCCACCGGCCAGGTCGTGCCCGACGAACGCCCCGAGTACGGCCGCTCGTACCAGACCCCCTACGCCGACAAGATCCGCAACGCGCTGAGGATCCCCGTCATCGCGGTCGGCGCGATCTCGTCCTGGGACGACGTCAACTCGCTGCTGCTGGCCGGCCGCGCGGACCTGTGCGCCCTGGCCCGCCCCCACCTCTACGACCCGCACTGGACCCTGCACGCCGCCGCCGACCAAGGCTACGAGGGCCCCGGCGCCCCCTGGCCGCTCCCGTACCGCGCGGGCAGCCGCAAACCCCCCACGGGCCGCACGGACGCCCCCAAACCGCGCCTCAGCCTGGCTCCCCGCCCCTGACGAACTGCTCGCCCTTGTCCCGCAGCAGCCCGTGCAGGCCGCCGAAGACCGCCGCCGCCCTGCCACCCGGCCAGCCCGCCGGAAGGAGCGCGGTCGGCAGGCCCGGGTCCGCGTAGGGGAGGCGGCGCCAGGAGTCCAGCGCGAGCAGGTAGTCCCGGTAGGCCTCCTCCGGCGACGGTTCGCGGGTCGACCAGGCGCGCAGGCCCGGCTCGTGGAGGTCGAGGAACTCCTCGTACAGCTTGGCGATCGCCGCCAGGTCCCACCACCGGCCGACCGCCTCCGCCGTCGCCGAGAAGCCCAGGTGCTCGCCGCGGAAGAGGTCCACGTACGGGTCGAGCTGGAGCCGCTGGAGGGTGTGCCGGGTCTCCTCGTACAGCGTGGCGGGCGCGATCCACACCCCCGGGGCCGCCGTCCCGAAGCCCAGGCGGCCCAGCCGTGAGCGCAGCAGGTGCCGCTTGTGCCGCTCCACCTCGGGCACCGAGAAGACGGCGAGGACCCAGCCGTCGTCCTGGTGCGGCTCGCCGGCCGCGTAGATCCGCCGGTCGCCGTCGTCCAGGAGCTGCCGGGCGTCGTCGGACAGGGCGTACCCGGCCGCCCCGTCCGGCGTACGGCGCGGCTCCAGCAGCCCGCGGCGCTTGAGCCGCGAGACGGAGGAACGCACGGACGGCGCATCCACGCCCAGCGCCGCCAGCAGCCGGATGAGCTCGGCCACCGGCAGCGGGGCGTTGTCGGGCGTCCGCCCGTACGCGCCGTACAGGGAGACGATCAGGGAACGCGGAGTGTGCTGCTCGGCCACGTGATCACTTTACGGGCGTGTCCGGTGCTCGTCCTGGGCGCGGAGCCGGAACCGTTGCAACTTCCCGGTGGCCGTACGGGGGAGCGCGTCCAGGAACACGATCCGGCGAGGGCACTTGTACGGGACGAGGCGGTCCTTGACGAAGGCGCGCAGCGTCTCGGCGGTGGAGTCGTCGCGGGGCAGGCCGTCGCGGAGCACCGCGTACGCGACCACGATCCGGCCGCGCACCTCGTCGGGATGGCCCACGACGGCCGCCTCCACCACATCGGGGTGGGCCAGCAGCGCCTCCTCGACCTGGGGGCCGGCGATGTTGTACCCGGCCGAGATGATCATGTCGTCCGCGCGGGCGACATAGCGCAGATAGCCGTCCGGGTCGCGTACGTAGGTGTCGCCCGTGATGTTCCAGCCGTGCCGCACGTACTCGCCCTGGCGCGGATCGGCCAGATACCGGCACCCCACGGGACCGCGTACGGCCAGGAACCCCTCCTGCCCGTCCGGGACGGGCTCCCCGGAATCGTCCACCACGCGCGCGTGCCACCCGGGAACCGGCACCCCCGTCGTCCCGGGGCGGATCGCGTCGTCGGCCGCGGAGACGAAGATGTGCAGCAGCTCGGTCGCCCCGATGCCGTTGATCAGGCGCAGCCCGGTGCGTTCGTGCCAGGCGTGCCAGGTGGCCGCGGGCAGGTTCTCGCCGGCCGACACGCAGCGGCGCAGCGAGGCGGTGTCGTACCCGTCGAGGTCGTCCAGCATCACCCGGTAGGCGGTCGGCGCGGTGAACAGCACCGTGACCCGGTGCTCGGCCACGGCGGGCAGGAGCTGCTTCGGACCGGCCTGCTCCAGCAGCAGCGCCGAGGCGCCCGCCCGCATGGGGAAGATCACCAGCCCGCCCAGCCCGAAGGTGAACCCCAGCGGTGGGCTGCCCGCGAACAGGTCGTCCGGCCCGGGCCGCAGCACGTGCGCGGAGAACGTGTCGGCGACGGCCAGCACATCGCGGTGGAAGTGCATGCACCCCTTGGGCCGTCCGGTGGTGCCGGACGTGAACGCGATCAGCGCGACGTCGTCGGCCGCCGTGTCGACCGCCTGGTACGCGCCGGGGTGCCGGGCCGCGAGGTGCAGCAGGTCGTCGGGGGCGTCACCGCCGTACGCCGTGATCCGCAGCCCGGGCACCTCGGCCTTCACCAGGTCGTCCACCGCGCGGACGTCGCACAGCGCGTGGCCGACGCGGGCCATCTCGCACATCACGGCCAGCTCCTGCGCGCGCGCCTGCGCCAGTACGGTGACGGCGACCGCACCCGCCTTCATCACCGCCAGCCAGCAGGCCGCCAGCCAGGGCGTGGTGGGTCCGCGCAGCAGCACCCGGTTGCCGGGCACCACACCCAGGTCGCGGGTGAGCGCGTGGGCGATCCGGTCGACGCGGGCGCGCAGCTCGCCGTACGTCCAGACCCGGCCGGCGCCGTCCCGGAAGACCGGCCGGTCCGGGCCGAACCGATCCACCGTGCGGTCGAGCAGTTCCGTCCCGCAGTTGAGCCGGTCGGGGTAGCGCAGTTCCGGGAGGTCGAAAACCAGTTCCGGCCACTGCTCGCGCGGCGGCAGATGGTCCCGGGCGAAGGTGTCACGATGGGCCGAAGGCGTGAGCTCCATGGTTCGCCCCCTTGTCGTGGTGGGAACGCTCATCGAGCGTATCGTTCATGTGACGACAGTCAACGGCCCGCGATAGATGTCTTTTGAGGGGGCATGAATGCCCGTATTCTCACTCGATCCGGCCCAAACCGCCTGGTGTGCCGAGCTGCGCACCCTCGCCGCCGAACGCTTGCGGCCGCTCGCCGAGAAGGGCGAGCCGGGCCATGTCAACCGCCCTCTCGTCGCCGCGCTCGGCGAACTGGGGCTGCTGGAACGCCTGTTCGGGGCCGGTGCGCTGGAGTTGTGCCTGATGCGCGAATCCCTCGCCCAGACCTGTACGGAGGCGGAGACCGCCCTCGCTCTCCAGGGCCTCGGTGCCCACCCGGTCGCCGCGTCGGGCACACCCGAACAGCGGGCACGGTGGCTGCCGGAGGTGACGGCGGGCCGCGCGGTCGCCGCGTTCGCGCTCAGCGAGCCGGACGCGGGGTCGGACGCGGCGGCGCTGGCCCTGGAAGCGGCGCCGGAGGGGAGCGGCTGGCGGCTGAGCGGCGAGAAGCGCTGGATCTCCAACGCCCCCGAAGCCGACTTCTCCACCGTCTTCGCCCGCACGACCCCGGGCGCCGGAGCGCGGGGCATCACCGCCTTCCTGGTGCCCGCCGACCGCCCCGGCCTCACCGGCAGCCCGCTCGACATGCTGTCCCCGCACCCCATCGGCGCGCTCCACTTCGACGCCGTACCTGTCACCCGGGCCGATGTCCTCGGTGAGGTGGACGGGGGCTTCCGTGTCGCCATGACCACGCTCAACCTCTTCCGGCCCAGTGTCGGCGCCTTCGCGGTCGGCATGGCCCAGGCCGCCCTGGACGCGACGCTCGCCCACACGGCCGGACGGGCGGCCTTCGGCGGCGTACTGAAGGACCTTCAGGCCGTGTCCCACCAGGTCGCCGAGATGGCCACCCGCACGGAGGCCGCCCGCCTGCTCGTGTACGCGGCGGCAGCGGCGTACGACGCGGGCGCCGCAGACGTCCCCAAACGGGCCGCCATGGCGAAGCTGCTGGCCACCGAGACGGCGCAGTACGTCGTCGACGCGGCCGTCCAGCTGCACGGCGCCCGCGCCCTGCAACGCGGCCACCTGCTGGAGCACCTGTACCGGGAGGTGCGGGCGCCGCGCATCTACGAGGGCGCGACCGAGGTCCAGCGGACCATCATCGCCAAGGAGCTGTACGCCTCATGAGCCTCGAACGCGTCAACCCCGCCGAACTCTCCCCGCCCACCGGCTTCTCCCACGCCGTCACCGCCACCGGCTCCCGCCTGGTCTTCCTCGCCGGCCAGACCGCCCTCGACGGGGCCGGGCGGGTGGTGGGGGAGACCCTTCCGGAACAGTTCGAGACGGCACTCGGCAACCTCCTGGCCGCCCTCAAGGCGGCGGGCGGCACCCCTGCCGACCTCGCCCGCGTCACGGTGTACGCCACGGACGTCGCCGACTACCGCGCCCGGGCCCCCGAACTCGGCCGCATCTGGCGCCGCCTCGCGGGCCGCGACTACCCGGCGATGGCGGTGATCGGCACGGTCCGCCTCTGGGACGAGCAGGCACTGGTGGAGCTGGACGGGTTCGCCGCCCTGGACTGATCGTCAGTGATCGACTGTCAGTGGTGGGTGGCAGCATCGGCACATGACCGACCGCCATGCCCTGATCACCGCCTACTGGGACGCCGCCGCCGCGTCCTTCGACGACGAGCCCGACCACGGTCTGCGTGCTGCCCGCACCCGCGCCGCCTGGGCGCGGCTGCTGCGGTCGTGGATGCCGTCCGAACCGGCCGACGTCCTCGACATCGGCTGCGGCACCGGATCGCTGTCCCTGCTGCTCGCCGAGGACGGACACCGGGTGACCGGTGTGGACCTGGCGCCGCGCATGGTCGAGCGGGCGCGCGCCAAGGTCGCTGCCGCCGGACGCTCGGGCCGTTTCCTGGTGGGCGACGCCATGGAACCCCCCACGGGGCAGGAGCGGTTCGATGCCGTGCTCTGCCGCCACCTGGTGTGGACGCTGCCCGACCCTCGGGCGGCCTTGCGGAACTGGGTGGACCGCCTGCGTCCGGGCGGCCGGCTCGTGCTGATCGAGGGCCGGTGGCGTGAGGCGGGCCGGCGCGGGGTGCCGTACGTGGCCGGCGCGGAAGCGCTGCCGTGGAGCGGCGGCATCGGGGCCGCCGAGCTCGCCGCCGCGGTGGGGCCGCTGGTCGGCGGTGGGGTCCGCGTCGAACCGCTCGGCGACGAACCGGAGTTGTGGGGCGGGCCGGTGGCG
Source organism: Streptomyces sp. NPDC000229 (assembly GCF_040300825.1). Taxonomy (NCBI): domain Bacteria; kingdom Bacillati; phylum Actinomycetota; class Actinomycetes; order Kitasatosporales; family Streptomycetaceae; genus Streptomyces; species Streptomyces sp. NPDC000229. The sequence goes on along the minus strand of NZ_JBEPEL010000058.1, from coordinate 34,532 downwards.
GATGAGCGGTACGCCCTGATCGCCGACGTGTGAGGTACCCCCGGAAGCCTGTGCTCCTGATCCTCCGGGCGCACAAGGGTTGTCAGTGCAATGTCACATTACTATGTTGCACGTCACACGGCAGTGGCATGCACCCATCAAGCTTGCCGCCGGTCGTCGCACCGCTGAACGGACCACTCCCCACCTCCGACACAGGAGCCGCAGGTGTCCCAGCGATCCACAAGCAGTCCCCGCCCCGTACGCAGAGCCCTCGCCGCGGCCGTCGTCACCGTGACGCTGCTCGGCGCGGCGGGCCAACTCGCCCCAACCGCCCAGGCCCAGGCGCCGCGACCGCGCCTCGCCGCCCCCGCACCCGCCGCCGAGGCCCGCACGCAGCAGGCCCGCCCCGCACCCGTCGGCGACCACCCCCACGACGAGGTCGAACGCCTCGCCACCGCGCCCCAGACCGGCCCGAAGCCCGCACCCGCGCCCGGTGGGCGAACCGACGCCCGCGTCCCGGGCCCGCAGACCCCGGCGTACCCGGCGGCCACAGCCGTCCCGTGCGCGCTCGCTGACGTCACACGCCTCGCGCCCGAGCAGTTCGCCGACTTCCTCGCCGATCCCGCCGTCACCGCCGACGGCTGCCTGCGCGACCTCGTCTGGACCTGGGACGCGCGCCTCGCCCCGGTCATGTCCGACGCGCACGTCCAGGCCGTCTCCCGCCGCATATCCGCGCTCGCCCCCGCCCACGACGGCACGAACGGCAGCCACCTGCTGGAGATGCTCACCTACCTGCACGCGGTGGCGTACCACGACTTCTCACGCGGCGAGATCGATGTCACCGACCCGCCCACCACCGAGGCCATGCGCCGCGCCATCCACGCCTTCGGCACGGCACGCCGCTCCTTCGACGCCACCCGTACCAACGCCGAGTCCCTGCGCGAGGCGCTCTACGCGGGCAGCGCCAAGGGGCTGCGCCACTCCCAGCTGGACCTGATACGCAAGGTGCTGGCCACCATGGACCGGTACCACACGACCACGTACAAGGATCCCGTCTGGGGCGGCGCCGCCCTCGCCGCGCTGTCCGTCAACTACCTGGGCGTCTACCCCGGCAACAAGGACACCGCCTTCCACACGCTCGTCGCCCGCAACGCCCCCTACCGCGACGCCTTCCGGAAGTTCTCCACGTACACGCACCTCACGGGCACGCCCAACGAGTGGGTCGTGCGTGACGCCCTCGCCGAGTACGGCCGCTTCGGCCAGATCACCTCCCTGGCGTCCACGATCGTGCCGGACCTCGGCGCGCTCCTGGCCCCCGTCGTCCGCGACTTCGGCCGCGGCAGCGCCCCCTGGTCGCGCCTCGCGTCCTGGCTCAACTTCTACGAGGCGTGCAAGCCGTACGCCGTCTGCAAGGACGACATCGAGCGGGAGATCTTCCCCCAGGCGTACCGCTACGACAACGCGGCCATCAAGGTCCGCACCGGCCTCCCCCGTACCACCGTCGACCAGCTCTACTACGCGAGCAAGCAGGTCAAGGCGCAGTTCCACCGCGTCCTGGGCACGCAGCAGCCGCTCGCCGGGGACACCAACACCAGCCTCACCATCGTCCTGTACGCCTCCCGCGCCGACTACGAGAACTACCACCCGCTCCTGACCGGCATGGGCACCGACAACGGCGGCATCTACATCGAGCGCGGCGCCACCTTCTACACGTACCAGCGCCGGGTCCCGCAGGACTCCTCGCTCACACTGGAGGAACTGTTCCGGCACGAGTACGTGCACTACCTCAACGGCCGGTTCGCCGTGCCCGGTTACTTCGGCGAGGGCCCCTGGTACCAGGGTGACCGCACCACGGCCATGGACGAGGGGACGGCCGAGTTCTTCGACGGCGCCACCCGCGACGACGGCGTCGCCGTCCGCAAGTCCCTGGTCAAAAGCATCATCGCCGACACGGCGAACGGCCGCCCCCGGATGAGCGTGGACCGGCTGCTGCACGCCACCTACGACGGCGACGGCTTCCGCTTCTACGCCTACGCGGGCACCTTCTTCACCTACCTGTGGACCGAACGCCCGTCCCTGCTGCGGGAGATGTACCGTCACCTGCGCGCCGACGACCCGGCCGCCTTCGACGCCTGGCGCGACCGGCTGGGTGGCGACGCGGCGATCCAGCGGGCGTACGACGCCTTCCTGGACGCGCAGATCGCCAAGGTCGACGAGCTGTTCGTGCCGGACACCACGTACACCCCCAACGACCGGCTGCGCGACACCACCGCCGAGGCGGTGCGCTCCTCCTTCGCGGCCGCGACGGGGGCGGCGCCGGTCTGCACGGACAACGGCGACCCGGGCATGCGGCGGTTCCTGTGCACCGGCCGGGTCACCGCCCGCCTGGCGGACGCCGGCAGCGCCGACCAGGTCTTCACGGACATGTCCGAGACCGTCGACCACTTCCTGCTCGACCGGACCACCGGCGCCTCCACCAACCTCGCCGACATGAACTGCTCGTTCGGCGAGGTGGAGATCTGGGCCGACCGCCTCGGCGGCACCTCGGACTATGTGTGCGAAGGGCCCCTGCGGAGCTGAACAAGCCGTGCCCGCAAGGGATTTGGCCCCGGTCGAAGGCCTGTACAGCGGCAGTAACATGTGAAATATTACTGCCGTGCCCACGAGACACGTGAGTCATCTGCCGGACGCCGTGATCGTCGGAGCCGGAGTGGCCGGAGCAGCGTGTGCGTACTACGCGAGCCGCGCCGGCCTCACCGTCACCGTCGTCGACCGCGGTCCCGTCGCGGGCGGCACCACAGGTGCCGGAGAAGGCAATCTGCTCGTCTCCGACAAGGAGGCGGGCCCCGAACTCGACCTCGCGCTGCTGTCCACCCGACTGTGGCGCGAACTGGCCGAAACGCTCCCACCGGAGACCGAGTACGAGCGCAAGGGCGGTCTCGTCGTCGCACCCGACGAGGCCGCCCTCACCGCACTGCGCGCCTTCGCCGCAGGGCAGGCGAAGGCGGGCGTCGAGGCGTACGAGATCCCCGGCGACGGCCTCCGCGACCTCGAACCGCACCTCGCGCCCGGCCTCGCCGGCGCCTTCCACTACCCCCAGGACGCCCAGGTCCAGCCCGCCATGGCCGCCGCCCAACTCCTGCGTACCACCCGGGCGGACGTGCGGCTCGGCGCGGAGGTCACGGCCGTCCTCACCGACCGGTCCGGCGCCGTCCGCGGCGTACGCACCACACAGGGCGACCTCCACACCCCCCGTGTCGTCAACGCCACCGGCACCTGGGGCGGAGCCCTCGCCGAACTGGCCGGCGTCCACCTGCCCGTACTGCCCCGGCGCGGCTTCGTCCTCGTCACCGAACCCCTGCCGCCGCGCCTGGTGCGCCACAAGGTGTACGCGGCGGACTACATCGCCGACGTCGCCAGCGGCTCGGCGGACCTGCAGTCCTCCGCCGTCGTGGAGGGCACCCCCGCCGGGACGGTCCTCATCGGCGCCACCCGCGAGCGCGTCGGCTTCGACCGGACGCTGTCCACCGAGGCGCTGCGGCGGCTGGCGGCACAGGCGATCGCCCTGTTCCCGGTCCTCGGCGGCGTACGGGCCATCCGTACGTACCACGGCTTCCGCCCCTACCTGCCCGACCACCTGCCGGCCATCGGCCCCGACCCGCGCGTGCCGGGCCTGTTCCACGCGTGCGGCCACGAGGGCGCGGGCATCGGCCTCGCCCCGGCCACCGGGCTGCTCGTCGCGGCCGCGCTGTGCGGTGAGCGGGCGGCCCTGGACATACGGCCGTTCCGTCCCGACCGCTTCGACGACACGGAAGGAGCTGCCCGGTGAGAAGCCGCCCGAGGAAACCCGCGCCGTTCACGCTCACCTTCGACGGGCGTCGCATCACCGCCCTGCCGGGCCAGTCCATCGCCGCCGCCCTGTGGTCGGCGGGCATCCTCGCCTGGCGCACCACCCGGCACGGCGGAGCCCCGCGCGGCGCGTTCTGCGGGATCGGCACCTGCTACGACTGCCTGGCCACCGTCAACGGCCGCCCCAACCAGCGCGCCTGCCTCCTGCCGGCCCGTCCCGGGGACACGGTCACCACCCAGGAGGGCACCGGCCATGACCACTGACCTCGCCGTCGTCGGCGCCGGACCCGCCGGGCTCGCCGCCGCCGCGACCGCCGCCGGACTCGGGCTGGACGTCACGCTGCTGGACGCGGCGGAACGACCCGGCGGCCAGATCTACCGCCATCCGGCGGGCGGCCCCGTGCCCCGCGCGGTGCGCCCCCTCGTACGCAGGCTGACCGGCGTGCGCCACCTGCCCGGCCACCACGTCTGGAGCGTCGTACCCGACGGTGACACCTGGCTCCTGCACGCCGTCGTGGGCCCCGACGAGGCCCCCGCCGCCGTCCGCGCCCGCGCCGTGCTCCTCGCCACCGGCGCGTACGAACGCCAGCTCCCCTTCCCCGGCTGGACGCTGCCCGGTGTCGTCGGGGCGGGCGGCGCCCAGGCGATGCTCAAGTCCGGGGGCGTCCTCCCCGGCACAGGGATATCCCCCGCTCGAGCGAAGCCGAGAGCTCGGGGAAGAATCGTCGTCGCGGGCAGCGGCCCCCTGCTGCTCGCCGTCGCCACCACGCTCGCCGCCGCCGGAGCCCGCGTCCCCGCCCTCGTCGAGGCGGCCGACTACACCGCGTACGCCCGCCACACCGCCACCCTCGTACGCAACCCGGCCAAGCTCGCCCAGGGCGCCCTGCACGGCGGCGCCCTCCTCCGGCACAGCACGCGCCTGCTCACCCGCCACGCGGTCACCGCCGCCCACGGCACCACCCGGGTCGAAGCCGTGACCGTCACGCGGCTCGACGCCGACTGGCGCCCCGTCCCCGGCACCCAACGCCGCATCCCGTGCGACGCCCTCGCGGTCGGCCACGGCCTCGTACCGCAGCTGGAGCTCGCCACCGGCCTCGGCTGCGCCACCCGCCGCACCCCCGACGGCACCCCCGCCCTGGACGTCGACACCGAGCAGCGCACCTCGGTGCCGGGCGTCTGGGCGGCCGGAGAGACCTGCGGTATCGGCGGCGCCGAACTGGCCCGGGCGCAGGGCGAGATCGCCGCCCTGTCCATCGCCGGGCACCACCCGCCCGGAGCCCTCGCCCGCCGCCGCGCCCGCCTGAGCGCCTTCGCCGACGCGATGGCCGCCGCCCACCGGCCCGGCCCCGGCTGGACCGACTGGCTGGACGGCGCCACCCAGGTGTGCCGCTGCGAGGAGGTCACCGCCGACCGCGTCCGCGAAGCCGTCACCGACCTGGGCGCCCGGGACGCCCGCACCGTCAAGCTGCTCACCCGCGCCGGAATGGGCTGGTGCCAGGGCCGCATGTGCGGACCGGCCGTCGCCCGCCTCGCGGGGGAGGAACAGGCGCCCGACCGGCGCCCGCTCTCCTGCCCCGTACCGCTCAGCCAGCTGGCACAACCACCAGGAGCCGAATGATGGACCACCGCACCCACCCCTGGCACGGCGTCATGGTCGCCACCGCCCTGCCCCTGCGTGACGACCTGACCGTCGACCACGACACGTACGCCGAACACGTCGCCCGGCTCGTCGCCCAGGGCTGCGACGGCGTGGTGCCCAACGGCTCGCTCGGCGAGTACCAGACGCTCACCGGCGAGGAGCGGGCCCGTGTCGTTCGCGTCGCCGTCGAGGCGGCGGGCGACGGCGCCCGCGTCATGCCCGGCGTCGCCGCGTACGGCAGCGCCGAGGCCCGCCGGTGGGCCGAACAGGCGGCGGAGGCGGGCGCCGGGTCCGTCCTGCTGCTGCCGCCCAACGCGTACCGCGCCGACGCCGCTTCGGTGCGCGCCCACTACGCCGAGGTGGCCAAGGCGGGTCTGCCGGTCGTCGCGTACAACAACCCCTACGACACCAAGGTCGACCTCGGCCCCGAGCTCCTCGCGCAGCTCCACGCCGACGGCAGCATCGTCGCCGTCAAGGAGTTCAGCGGCGATGTGCGCCGCGCGTACGAGATCGCCGAACTGGCGCCGGACCTCGACCTGTTGATCGGCGCCGACGACGTGCTGCTGGAGCTGGCCCTGGCCGGTGCCGTGGGCTGGATCGCCGGCTACCCCAACGCCCTGCCCGCCGCCTCGGTCGCCCTCTACCGCGCCGCCACCGCCCGCGACCTGGACACCGCCCTGCCCCTCTACCGGGCCCTGCACCCGCTGCTGCGCTGGGACTCCAAGCCCGAGTTCGTCCAGGCGATCAAGCTGTCCATGGACCTCGCGGGCTTCCACGGCGGACCGTGCCGCCCGCCCCGCACGCCCCTCACCGACGCGCAGGCCGCCGTCGTCCGCGCCGCCACCGAAAAGGCACTCGCGGAAGGACTCGCCTAGCCATGCGGACCCGACACGTCCACCACGCCGTCGACTCGCACACCGAAGGCATGCCGACCCGCGTCATCACCGGCGGGATCGGCACCGTCCCCGGCGCCACCATGGCGGAACGGCGCCGGTACTTCATCGACCACCTCGACCATGTCCGCACCCTGCTGATGTACGAGCCGCGTGGCCACGCCGCCATGAGCGGTGCCGTCCTGCAACCGCCGACCCGGCCCGACGCCGACTACGGCGTCCTGTTCATCGAGGTCTCCGGGCTGCTGCCGATGTGCGGCCACGGCACCATCGGCGTGGCGACCGTCCTGGTCGAGACCGGCATGGTGCCCGTCACCGAGCCGGTCACCACCGTCCGCCTCGACACCCCCGCCGGACTGGTCTCCGCGGACGTCCGGGTGGAGGACGGCGCCGCGACGTCCGTCACCCTCACCAACGTCCCCGCCTTCTGCGCCGCCCTCGACCGTACGGTCAAGGTGCCCGGACACGGCGAGGTCACCTATGACCTCGCCTACGGCGGGAACTTCTACGCCTTCGTCGAACTGGACGCTCTCGGACTCCCTTTCGACCGCGCCCGCAAGGACGACCTCCTCGCCGCCGGGCTCGCCGTCATGGACGCCATCAACGCCACCGAGCGCCCCGTCCACCCCGAGGACCCGTCCATCGGCGGCGTCAAACACGTCTACCTCACCGCCCCCGGCTCCGACGCCACCCACTCCCGGCACGCCATGGCCATCCACCCGGGGTGGTTCGACCGCTCACCGTGCGGCACCGGCACCTCCGCCCGGATGGCCCAGCTCCATGCGCGCGGTGAACTGCCGATCGGGCGCGACTTCGTCAACGAGTCGTTCATCGGTACGAGGTTCACGGGGCGGCTCACCGGCGAGACGACGGTCGGCGGCCTGCCCGCCGTCGTACCCACCATCACCGGCCGTGCCTGGATCACCGGCACCGCCCAGTACTTCCTGGACCCGGACGACCCCTTCCCCGCGGGCTTCCTCCTCTGATCCCCTACGACCACCGAAACGACTCCCGGAGGCAGCGCCATGGCCGGCCAGCACCTGAAGAACCTCATCACCAGCCGGGAACGCCTCCGCGACCAGGTGGCGCACGCCCTGCGCGCCGCCCTGATCGCCGGTGAGCTGCACCCCGGCACGGTCTACTCCGCCCCGGCCCTCGCCGCCGACTTCGGCATCTCCGCCACGCCCGTGCGCGAGGCGATGCTCGACCTGGCGGGCGAGGGCCTGGTCGAGCCCGTACGCAACAAGGGCTTCCGGATCACCGAGGTCAGCGAGCGCGACCTCGACCAGTACACCGAACTGCGCGCACTGATCGAAGTGCCGACCATCGGTGCCATCACCCGCTCCGCCGACCGCCGGGCACTGGAGGAGCTCCGTCCGCTCGCCGAGGAGATCGTCACCAGCGCCCGCGACCACGACCTCATCGGGTACCTGGACGCGGACCGGCGCTTCCACCTCTCCCTGCTCGCCCTCTCCGGCAACGAGCGCCTGGTCGAAACGGTCGGTGACCTCCGCAAGCGCGCCCGTCTCTACGGCCTGACGGCGCTCGCCGAACGCGGCCTCCTGGTCGCCTCCGCCCAGGAGCACCACGAGCTGCTCGACGCGATGCTCGCCGGTGACGCACCGGCGGCCGAGGCCTGCATGGCCCGGCACGTGGGGCACGTGCGGACGCTGTGGGCTCAGCCGAGCGACTGAGCCACCCGGAAAAGCGGTCGCGCTCTGACACCCTGGCGGTGTCACGGTGTCACGGTGTCACGGTGTCGCGGTGCGGGCGTGGGCGAACTCCACCGAGGTGGCGAAGCACCGCTCGACGTCCGCGTCCGGCAGCCCCGCCCACCCGTGGTCGGCGCCCGGGACGGGCCGGAAGTCGACCTGGACGCCCGCCTCGCGCAGCGCGGCGGCGAACTGCTCGCCCTGGGCGAGGGGGATGAGCGCGTCGTCGGTGCCGTGGAGAACCAGGAACGGTGGCGCGCCGGCCGTGACGTGGGCGACCGGACTGGCCGCGCGGGCGAGCTCGGGCGCCTCGGCGACCGGCGCCCCGATCAGCAGGGCCTCGCGGGTGGTGGCGTCGGCGGCGTCGTAGGTACCGGGCCGGGACTGGGCGGGCAGGCTGGTCAGGTCCATGGGCCCGTACCAGGCGACGCAGCCGCTCACCGGGGAGGTGAGGGCGAGCAGCGAGGCGAGGTGGGCGCCGGCGGACTCGCCCCAGGCGACGGTCCGGCCGGTGTCCAGGCCGAGTTCGCCGGCCCGGGCGGTCAGCCAGGACAGGGCCGCGGTGACGTCCTCCAACTGGGCGGGGTAGACGGCTTCGCCACTGAGCCGGTAGTCCACGGCGGCGACGGCGAACCCGGCCCGCGCCAGGCGGGCGAAGGGGCCGGGCCGCCAGTGGCGGAAGGCCGGCCCCAGCTCGGTGCGCGTGCCCGCGCGCCAGCCGCCGCCGTGGACGTACACAATGACCGGCAGCGGGCCGCCCCGCGGTTCGTCGGGCGACCACAGGTCGAGTTCCAGGGGGCGGAGGCCCGCACGGTAGGCGTACGGGACGCCGCGGAGCAGCTGAACACCCGGCTCGGGGTGGGCGGCGGGCGGCAGCGGCAGCAGCGTGGGGGCGGGCGGGGCGAGGAACGCGGCAAGGTCGGGCGTCGCCGGCATGGGGGCTCCCTCGGGTTGAATGTGACGTGCGTCAGGTGGCGCCGTCGGCGCGGGGCTTCGGGTGTCCTGGCGGGCGGCCTTCGCCGGGCCCGCGGGCCGGCCGGGCGCCCAGGAGTGCGGCGGCGCGCTCGCCGAGGCCGACGCCCAGCAGCCCGGTGAGGCCCAGCAGGGTCGGTGCGGGCGCGGTGAGCCCCAGGGCCCAGCACACCGCGCCCATCGCCAGCCCCGCCGCGAACGAGACCGTGGCCCGGCGCGCGAACCCCACCAGGCGGCGGCGCCGTGCCACGGCCGTCACAGCGCCCGCAGGGCGGCCTGCCCGGCGACCATGCCGAGCAGGCCGAACAGGGCGACGGGCGGGGGCGCGGGGGCCTTCACCCGCAGCACCGCGTACAGGACACCGACCAGCACCCCGGTCAGCAGCATGTGCACGTACGTCACCGGGGCCGGCTCCCGGTGCGCCACTGGTGGTCGGGCAGGAACTGCACGTCGTACCGCTGCGGCACGGTGCCGAACTTGTGCGGCTCCGGCACGTACGGCTCCCGCGGCAGGCCGAGTTCGTCGGTCGGGACGCCGAGGTTCTCGAAGAACCGCTCGAAGGTCCCGCCCGGCCCGGCGGCCACTCCGACGACCCGGCTGTGGTGGCGCTCGATGCGGTACGCGTGCGGGCAGTTCTTCGGTACGAAGCCGAAGTCGCCGACGGTCAGCACCTTCTCGAACTGCTCGCCCTCCAGGTCCTCCACGAACAGCCGCACCGCGCCGTCGGTGATGTAGAAGACCTCGTAGGTGTCGGAGTGGAGGTGCGCGGGGATGACGTCGCCCTTGGGGCCCTCGACGGTGAAGAAGTTGAAGCCGTTCTCGGTCTGCTCGCCGCCCGCGTAGACGGTGACGAGGTCGCCGAAGAGGTGTGCCCGGTCCCCCATGCCCTTCTCGATGACGTACGGCTTGCCGGGCTCGGCGGGTATCTGTGACTGCGGTCGATGGCGACGCGCGAACTCCATGGTCATGGGAACCCTCCGGGCACGAGACGGCAACGTACGTATGTCAGGTTACCTGACATACGCCGTCGCGGGTACTCACGGAGCGGTGGCGGGGCACAGGGCGACGCCCAGGACGGCGTTGTCGCCGGTGCCGTACCCCGGGAAGGTCACCGTGTCGCCGGGGCTCGCCGTGCGGCACGGGACGGTGCTGCCGTCGCGGTACTCGACGGTGACCCGCTGGCTCGAGTCGCAGGTGTTGGTGACGAACGTGTAGCGCCAGCTCGTCGAGTGCTGAACACATGACGGCGCCGCTGCCCCCGTGGTGGCCGCCCCCGCCGGGGCCGCCTGGAGAAGGCATGCGGCCATGGTGGTCAGGCCGACCGCGGTAACGCGGATAGTTGAACGAAAAAACGGACGCATCGTGCATGATCCCTTCACTTCTCGAACACTGCGCGTGTGAGCGTAGGGAAGGGTCGGCGGTCACCCGAGCGGATTCGGCCACCGCCGGGCATGACGCGGATGTTTCCCCGGTGCCCGCTGCCTGGTGCTGAGCCGCCGGTTGTATGCAGTGGGAGGGACGGTTGATGAGCCGGCGCGGGAGCTCTGCCGCTGGAAGAAGGGCACACCGCGCCACGAAACGCCGATGTGCGCGGCAGTGGCCCCGGGAACGCTCGGAAATCGCCGTCGGCGGTGGCGCCTCAGCGGCCTTGCAGGGCCCGGTGGGCACCGTACGCTTCGATGAAGCTCTGAACCGTCTGCACGTCGTCCGCGAAGGACGCGGACCGCCACTTGGCGTTGCGGCCGTCGCGGTAGGTGAGGTCGACCCACACGGAAAGACTCACCAGGGAGCTGTCGGAGAAGCTCTGTCCGGACACGCGTAGCGTTATTCGGGCCAGATCGTGGAAGTCGACGACCGTCAGCGGCTTGCCATCGCTCGTGTATTCAACGGCACCGTCGGGCGTGATGACGAGCAGCGGGTCCGGATCGTCCGATGTCCCGCGCAGGAAGCCGGAGAGTTTCCCTCGCTTCTTCGTGAACACCCGCCAATGCACCGGTACGGGGCCTTGGCGCGCCTGCCAGAGGATCGTGCGCGGATCCGTCATGCCACCTCCGGTGGGAACCGGTCGTGCAGGGCCAGGAAGAATTTTCCGTCCCCCGGTGGACGCATGCCACTCCAGCGCCTGTCGTCAGGCCATCGCGCGCCCTGCGGCGACGACCAGCTCGTCGGTCGCCTCGATGGCGGCCTCGCGGCGGGCGGCCAGAGCGGCGGTGACGCCGGCTGCCTCGGCAGCCCTCCGGCGTCGGGTCGGGTCCATCATGCGCCGCCCCGCTGGTGGACTCCCTTGTCCCCGACCAACCCACGGCAGCCACAACCTCGCGCCCACAGGGGGGCGTTCGGCCCGGAGGGGCAACGTGCCGCCGCACCCCCTGCCGGCCGGCACCTGCCGTGCGTCGCCCGCGCCCTGCGTACGTGCCCCGGCACTCGGGCACGCATGCGGCTTCCCCTCCGTACCGATGCCGTCAGACGAAGAGCGGGTCCAGCACGGCCTCCCCGGTCACGACCCGCCAGGCCGGCACCCGAACCGTGCGAGCCACCGGCCCCGGCTTCGCGCCCCGGCCGCCGGACGGCTGTCCTGTCAGCAGATCACCGCGGGCGTTCGTGAGCCGAAGGTGCCGGCCGGCGTCCCGGCCGTGTTCGGGGCCGGGATCGATGAGCACCACCGTGTTGGCTCCGTCCGCCGTGAACAACAGGTCGACGGTGTACCCGCCGACGACCGCGTCCCGCTCCACGTCGGTGATGCCGCGGGAGCCCAGGTACGCCTGGAGCCGATCGGCCAGCTCCTCGCGGAGCCCGGTCGCCGCCCGCGGCCCGAGGGGCGCGCCCCGGTCGGCGGACGGTCCGGCGCCCAGCACCGCCGACCGCTCGGCGAGCAGCGCGGGGAGCCCCGCCCGGCCCTGCCAGAACCCGTGGCTCCCCACCGTCACCAGCTGCGATTTCGCCCGCGTGACGGCGACGTTCCACAAGTTGACCTGGCTCGCCACCCAGTGCGTCGTCCTCGGCGGGGTGTTGCCGGTCGCCACCGGGCTCAGGACCATGATGTCGCGCTGCCCGCCCTGGAAGGCATGGACGGTACCGACTCGCACCCGGTCGTTCCCGGCCCACACCCGGGCCAGCGCGTCCTTCTGCGCGCGGAAGGGTGTCACCACCCCGATCGTCGCGTCCTCGGGCGTCCGTGCCAGCAGCTCGTCCACCGTCCGGCGCACCTGGTCCGCCTCGGCCCGGTTGCGCCAGGACCTGCCGTCGGCACCCTGCGCGGACTCGCCGTACGGCACGTCCACCCAGCCGAGCACCGGAGCCGGATCGGACGCCCCCGCCGGGTCGACCGGCGGGACCTGCCGCCGGACATCGGTGAGGACCTCCAACTGCCCCGCGTAGCAATAACCGTTGACCACCTCCGCGATCCGGGGATGGCACCGGTAGTGCTCGTCGAGCAGCAGTGCCGCCTCACCGTGCTGCGCCGCCGCGTGGTACGCCGCGTACACGTGGTAGGCCAGCCGGTGGTCCTCCAGCTGAGCGGCGCTCAGTCCCGCCCGCACCCGGGCCTGCCGCTCTTGCTCGGCGCTGATCCCCGGGATGTGTCCGAGCTGCATGGGGTCGCCGATGACCAGCGCCCGTTTCGCCCGGAACAGCAGCGGCAGCACCGACGGGATCGAGCACTGGCTCGCCTCGTCGATCACGACCAGGTCGAAGAGCTTCGGGACGAGTTCGAGCTGTCGCACCGAGTGCGTGCTGATGGCCCATCCCTTGAGGTGAGCCATCAGGTTGCGCTGGCTCTTCTGGAAACCGGACCTCCGGCGCAGTGCCTGGAGCCGCTGGTTCATCAGCGAACGCCCCCGCACCAGTGCCTCGGCGGCGGCCGCACGGGCCAGTTCGCCCGACACCCGGGACAGCGCTTCGGCGCTCTCCAGCCGTGCTCGCCGGAGCGCCTCCTCGTCCCAGGCGAGGTGCCCGGGGACGAGCTCCCGCACGTCCCTCTCCACCGCCACCGCATCCGCCAGCCCGAACAGCAGCTCGGGCGGGGCCGGACGCTCCGTCGCCCAGGCGGGCCAGGCAGCGGTCTCCCGGGCGGTGGCCGAGGCGACGAGGGCGGCGAGGGCCCGTCCGCGGCGCCACCGTCCGAGCGTGAACGACCCGGCCCGGGCCGCCCTGCGGGCCCGGTCCTCCCAGCGGGTGAGTGCGGACGCCTCCCGCCCCGCCCACACCGCTTCCAGCAGCTCCACGGGCAGCCCGACTCCGTCCGCCCGCCGGGAGCGTTCCCGTACGAGCTCCAGCAGCCGCGTCTCCTCGCCGACCCGTCGTGCCGCCTCCGCCCGCAGCGCGGCCGCTTGTGCGTGCCGGTTGCGGAGTTCACCGGCCACGGTCGCCGCACCGCGGTCCGGGGCCGCGGCGGGCTCCGCCAGCAGGCCGGCCAGCTTCTCGGCCTCCCGCTCCCGCGCCTCCACGTTCCCGGTCCGCATGAGCAGGCCGGGCGAGATCTCGTCGCAGCGCTCGGCCACCACGTCGACGGCCTCGTTGTTCGTGGACGCCACCAGGACGGACTGCCCGGCGGCGACGGCGGTCGCGACCACGGCCGTCACGACCTCGCTCTTGCCGGTACCCGGCGGTCCGGTGGCGACGGTGAGCGGACGGGTCATCGCCGACACGATCACCTGCTCCTGGCTCTCGTTGCACGGCCCCGGCGCGACCACCACCGGCACGTCACGGCCCGACTCGCCGCGATCACCACCCCCGGTCAGAAGGGCGTCGAGCGCGGTGCCGGTGATCTGCCCGGTACGGGTCGACATCTGGAGCAGGTTGTCCACCAGGCCCTCGGCGGCCACCCGCTCCATGCCCGACGGGGCGAGCAGCACGGCGGCGTTGTGCGCGCCGAGCCGCAGCGACTCCATCGCGGACCGCTCGCTGAGCGACGAGAGGTCGAGGGGTTCCAGCTCCGGCACACCGAGTTCCGTCAGGAGTTCCCGTACCGCCTTGACCATCTGCGTGCTGTTGCCCTCCTGCCAGCTCGGCTGCCAGCGGCCCAGCAGCTCGGCGGCCTCGTCGTCGGACAGCAGCTCCGTGACCACGCCGGTGTGCAGGGAGGGAACGCCGCTCGGGCGCAGCAGGTCCCGGCCGTTCTCGTCCGGGCCCAGCTCCATGGGCTGGACCAGCAGCGGCGCGATCCGCACCGCGGCCCGTCGGCGCCCGCCGCCACCCCGCTCGGGGAGGGTGATCGCGGGATATCCGTACCAGTACTCCTGAAGACCCGCCCCGTCGGCCTGGGCGCCCTTGTTCTGGGCCTTCGGCAGCTGTGTGGGGGCGGGCAAGGCGTGGCCGAGTCCGGACTGGATCGTCTCCGCCCCCTGGCCGAGCAGGAAATAGGCGGACCCGCGCCCGCTGCCGCGGTCCGGACGCATGCCGGACGCCGCCTGGGCACCCAGGCAGTGCGCGTAGTAGCGCAGCAGCCGCTGCCAGTCGACGCCGTCGTGGGCGTCCAGCCCCGCAAGCTCCCGGGCCTTCAGCAGCGCGGGGGAGGGCCGGGCCGACAGGGCCGACGCGTCCCGTGGTGCATCGGGAAGGCGCACGGGGCGGGCCACCGAGCGGGCGAAGGGCAGCGAGTGCGTGGCCCGGATCGTGGACTTCGTCGGCCGCTGCTCCTCCGGGACGCCCTTACGCACCATCTGCGCGGTCAGGTATGCGAAGAGATCGTCCGGGGTGATCCAGCCGCCCTCCTTGATACGCCCGGTGCGCAGCCCCTCCACGATCTCGCCGGTGAACCGGGAGGTGCCGAGGGAGGAACCGTCCGGTGCCATCGCCGACGCCTCCTGGAGGGCGTCGGAGGCGGTGATGAAGTACACGCCGGTCGGTCGCAGCAGCGTGCTGGGCGCGGGCCGCCCGCCGCTGGCCGGGCCGCCCTTGGCCGTCCACCCCTGGACGACGGATCCGCTGGAGCAGCAGTCCAGCAGCACCAGCTTGGACGCGGCCCGGCAGGACTGGAGCATGCGCTCCAGGAACTCGGCCGGCACGGCGGTCCCGGGCAGATCGTCCGGGTCGGCGTCCCTGGTGAGGAAGTACAGCTGCCCGTCGGCCTCGCAGAACTCCCCGTGCCCGCTGAAGTAGAGCAGCGCCGTCTCGCTGGGCTGCCGCTCCTCCAGGAACTCCTCGATGGCGTGGAGCATTTCGGCGCGGGTCGGCTCGGCGACCATCGCGCAGTCGTTGTACATGCCGATCTCGGTGCTCTCCAGCACTGCCCGCATGTAGTGCAGGTCGGCCCGGACGGGCGGGAGGTCGTGGTAGTGCTCGCTGTCGTACGTGGATACGCCGATGAGCATGGCGTACCGGTCGTTGTCACTCACTCCGCGTCCGGTCCCGCCTCGCCGTCCCCTTCGGTGCCGTCCGGGGCCGGGTCGCCGGCGAGGAACCGGTCGATCAGCCCGTCGTCGGCACGGGCCTGCTTGCCGGACACGCGCAGCGTCGCCCCGTCGGCCCGAGTGACGACGATGGTCCGCTGCGGTACCCGGGCCAGCCAGACCTGGACGGCGGCGGCGACGAGTGAACCTCCGCTGAAAACCAGGCCGATGACGTCGGCGACCGGCCCGCCCTTCGCACTGCCGTCGCCCGTCCTCGGGCGCGGGGCGTCGAGAGCGGCCGTGCGGTCGGCCTCGCTCAGGGCGGCGAGCAACTCGCGGGCATCACGGCGGGCGCGGAGCGGGTCCTCGTCGACGACGGTGATGCGGTGGCCTGCGTCGGCCGGGCCGGTGTGGATGGTGCTCACAGGACTTCGTCCCCCTTACTTCCCCGTGCGGCGGACACACGGACCGGCGAGCGTAACGAACGCCTCCGACAGCAGGCTGCTCGATTGCCGAAAACCCGCTGGTCATTGGCGTGAAACAGCCGACTCCGCCCCACCGTCGCACCGGACGCCCCGGCGCGTGGGCGCGACCACCCACCGGCTCGCCGTCCGTGCCGGACGCAGTCGAGCCGGGGCGCTCCCTGGCCCCACCGGGCCCGGTTGCCGGCGGATGGGCAGGTGTCCCGCAGTTCGGAGTGACTGGGTGACAAGGCGCCGGCGCGGCGCCGTCCGGCAATGTCGCCAGGGTCCAGGCGGCGGACATTATGATGGGCTCATGCATCTTTCTTCATGTCTGAGCTGGTGGCGCTCCTCGTAGGAGCGGCCGCATCTCATGCATGACCGGGCCGTTCGGATGGACGGCCCGTTCGTGTCCCCTGGACCAGGGCTCGCGCCCTCCTGACGGCGAGCCGACGCACCAGGGAGACCCTGTGAACACCACTTCTCCGACCGTGGCCCCCGACGCCTTCGCCCCAGCTCCTCTTGCCGACACGCTCGGGACGTCTGCCGCGCAGACCCGCAGTGCGGCGCTGGAAGAGCAGATCCTCAAGGACCCCGGACGATTCCGTGTGCTGACGGGCGACCGCCCCACCGGCCGCCTGCACCTGGGGCACTACTTCGGAACGCTGCACAACCGAGTACGTCTCCAGGACCTCGGTGTGGAGATGTTCGTGGTCATCGCGGACTACCAGGTCCTGACCGACCGCGATGTGGCGGACAACCCGGCCGGACACGTCGAGGACCTGGTACTGGACTACCTTGCCATCGGGGTGGACCCGGCACGCAGCACGATCTTCACGCACAGCGCCGTCCCCGCGCTCAACCAGCTGATGCTGCCCTTCCTCAGCCTCGTCTCCGTCGCGGAGCTCAACCGCAACCCCACGGTCAAGGACGAGATCACCCACTCGCGTCAGTCCGCCGTCAGCGGCCTGATGTTCACCTACCCCGTCCACCAGGCCGCCGACATTCTCTTCTGCAAGGCCACTCTGGTCCCGGTCGGCCAGGACCAGCTCCCCCACCTCGAGGTCACCCGCACCATCGCCCGCCGCTTCAACGACCGCTACGGGAACGGCACCGCCGTGTTCCCGCAGCCCGACGCCCTGCTGTCGAGCGCTCCGCTCCTGCTCGGGACGGACGGCACGAAGATGAGCAAGAGCCGGGGCAACGCCATCGCCCTGGCGGCCGACGCCGACGAGACCGCCCGACTGATCAAGGGTGCCAAGACCGATGCCGGGCGCCACATCACCTACGACCCGGCCACGCGCCCCGAGGTCTCCTCCCTCCTCCTGCTGGCAGCCCTCTGCCAGAACCGGACCCCCGAGCAGGTGGCCGAGGGCATCGGCTCGGCGGGAGCCGCGGCGCTGAAGAAGACCGTGACCGAGTCGGTCAACGAGTACCTGGCCCCGATCAGGGCGCGCCGGACCGAGTACGCGCAGGACCGCACCTACCTGCGCCAGACGCTCCACGATGGCAACGAGCGCGCCAGGGCCGTGGGCGATGGCACCCTTGCCGAGGTACGTGCCGCCATGAACAGCCATGACTGACGCACCCCGGCCCGGTGAGACACCGCCGTCCTGCCGTCTGCTGGTTGATGGCGGCCAGGTCTCCGTGCGCCATGCCTGGGACGGCAGGGAGCAGCGCGCGGCGTACCTGAGCGGCCCCGGTTCCCAGGTCCGGCAGGGCCGGTGCGGGCACCCCGTGCAAGGTCGCGGCGAGGAGGCGGACGGCTGCGTCCGGCGCGTATGCCCGGCCGGCGGCCGGCATACACGCCGGCCGCCGTACCGAACAGCGCCTCGCCGGAGGGCTCTGGGCCGGCGGACGGTCAATCAGATGTCGCGGAAGAGATCAGGGAATGCGGTGACCTGCCCCGATGAATGGCTGATGGTCGCTGACCTGCGCGAATGGCCTTTCGGCTGTTTCACGCTCGTGCCGCTTGATGGGGCCGGAAGTCCCAGAAAAGTCCCAGAGGACTCCCACTGCTGACGGGTGTCTTTCGGCTCTATACGGCAGTACGGGCTCGTCGAACGGCCTCGATTCCAGCGAGGGCGGTGGAGCCTAGATGCCGAGTGACTGGCGCTCGGCCGATGCCTTGCGGGATGGTGGGGTCCTGATGATCGACGACTCTGCGGTCGCTGGTGGCAGTGAGCCGGCAGTGCCCGCCAACCCTCGGACGCCCTACAGCGAGAGGCCCGTCGCGCGGGCCCGGCGGGCGAAGGCTCAAGAGCTGATCGAGCGGCTCGTCGCCGAGGGCCGCGTTCGGATCACCGACCCTGATGACGACGAAGTCGCGGAGTGGCGGCGCGTCGTCAACTACGCGAAACGGCACGGCCTGGAACCAGCGGGCAAGCGCATTGAGAAGGTTCCGTACGGTGGGCCGGGGCTGGAGCTGTTCCTTGCGGATGGCCCGCATCCCAATGCGCGGAGTCAACGGCCGAAGGCGGGCGGGGATCCGGTTCCCGCTCCCTCACGACTGGGGAACCTCCATCCGATCGTGACCGCGCTCAAAGACGACGAGCGTCGACTCGTCATGCCGTCTGCGCTGCGCCGTAGGTCGCTCCTGCTGTTGCAGGGACTGGCGGCTGAGGCGGTCCGGCGAGGGTACGAGGTGCGGAAGGCCGGGTCGTCCTTCTACCCGCGCGAGGGCGGAGTGGACGTCGCTGTCGACGGCTTCGCCTATACCGTCACCGTGAGACAGGAGTTCCCGGAGTCCACAGATCCGGAGCGTTCCGTTCGTCTTGTCGTGGAGCTGGCCCATGGCCTGACCGGTCGGCCCGGTCGCTGGCGGGATCGGAAGACCCGGACGCTCGAGGAAGCCTTGGGCGTGATCCTTGGAGAGATCGAGGCGCGGGCGGTAGAGGACGCTCGGCGTAGGCAGGAGGAGCAGCAGGCCCACGTAGCACGCGAACTTCGTTGGCAAGCGGGCATGGATGTGGCGAAGGAACAAGCTGTCCGTGAACAGCTTGCCCAGGCGCTGTGTGAAGAGGCTGCGCGCTGGCAGGAGGCCGCTGCCCTCAGTGCGTACTGCAATGCATTGGAACGTCGCATCGGCGAGTTGAACGGTGTTGCGGACGAGTCGGCTCTGGACTCAGCTCGACTGTGGCTGGAGTGGGCAAGGGAGTACGTGAGGTCAATCGACCCCTTGACTCCGCTTCCAGGACTGCCGCACACCCATGAGCCCACGCGTGAGGAACTCAAGCCATTTCTCAGGGGTTGGAGTCCCGATGGACCGGAGCGTCTAGGCGGACGGTGACGCCCGCGTGAGCAGCGGGCCGACGTGTTGCCGATGACGCATCATGTGCAGTGAGTGGCGACTCTTGAACGGGCGGCTAAGGGGACCGCGATGATGTTCTCGAAGGCCGTGACGATGATTGAGGCGAAGCTGTCCACGGGGCTGTCCCCGGTGGCCTCGACGATAGGGTCGGCCAGCGGGCGCTGCTGCCGGGCCCCGCTCATCCAGCCGAAGCCGAGGACCTGGTCATGCCTTCGGCACGCTCAACGTACGCACGGCCGGAACGAACCGCACGAGGGTTCCGTGGGCCCCCGGAGCGCCACGGCACGAGCAGCTTGGTGGGGGAGTAGCCGGGGACCCACGCACTGAGCTGTCCAGGCGGAGAGCCCGCCGAATCCAGGCACTGCCCTTCCGCTGTGGCATCTGCTTTGGAGCGGGCATGGCGTCGGGAATGACAGCGGTGCGTGCGCCTCGCTGCTGGGCACGGCTCTCGTGCACCCTGAGCCTGAGTACATTGACAGAGTCAACGCGTAGGCTTCGCTCGCCGGCTGCACCGTGCCTCGGGTGCATCGTTGCCTGCCATATCCAGCTAAACCATCCCTGAAACGAGAGACCATGGAGCAGCACGATGAACCGGTCACGCTCAGCCTTGCAGGGATCGCGCGGCTTGCCGGAGTCGGTCGTGCCGCCGTGAGCAACTGGAGGCGGCGGCACAGCGACTTCCCGAAGCCGGTCGGCGGCACTGACGCCAGCCCCATGTTCTCCCTGGCGGATGCGGAGTCCTGGCTTCTACGACACGGCAAGATCGACGAGTCCTCCAGTGGCTGGGACCGTCTCTGGCCGCGGATCGAGGACCTCGGCGACCGGGACGGGATGGCTCATCTACTGGCCTCAGCGGGGGAGCGCCTGGCGATCCCGGCGATGAACCCGCCGCGTGGAGCCCCGGAACCCAGTGCTGTCGACCGGAAGCTGGCGGACGAGGTCGTGCGGCTGGCCCTTCGTCAGTCGTCGAAGGAAGCCTTCGCCGTGCTGCTGGATCGTTGGCACGCTGTCCACGTACGTCAGTTGATCGTCACTCCCCGCCAACTGGCCGACACCATGGTGGCTCTGGCGGCCGAACTCCGTGACGGCAGTGCGCCGGTGCGCCGGGTGCTGGACCCTGCGTGCGGAATGGGTTCGCTCCTGGCTGCGTCCGGTCGGCGATGGTCGGGGCAGGTACCTTCGCCTGCGCTGGCAGGTGTCGACAATGATGCTGCTGTGGCTCGCCTGACCCGAGCCAGGCTGGCTCTGGAGTTCCCGGGCTGTGAGCGACACGTGCAGTCTGGGGACACACTGCTTGATGCCCCCCTGTGGCACGCCTCCCGCGCAGACGTGGTTCTGAGCTATCCACCGTCTAACGAGCGTTCCTGGGGGCACGACGAACTGGCGACCGATCCTCGCTGGACGTATGGCACGCCACCACGGACCGAGCCTGAGCTGGCGTGGGTGCAGCACTGTCTGTCCGTGCTGGAACCTGGGGGAGTCGCAGTGCTGGTTCTACCGCCGGGTGTCGCTTCGCGGCGGGCCGGACGGCGAATTCGGGCGGGGTTGGTGCGCACCGGAGCCGTGCGAGCCGTAGTCGCGCTGCCGCCCGGGAGCGCGCCGCCGCATGGGGTGGGATTGCATCTGTGGCTGTTGGCGACGCCCCGTGAACACCCCGCGCACGAGGTGATCTTCGTCGACGCTGCGGACTGCCGGACGACCGCGCTCACCGGTCGTGGCATGGCCGTCGACTGGGACGGTCTGCGTGAGCGCACCGTGGCGGCCCTGCGTGGCAGTGACCTACCTGGCGTCTCGCGGGTGCCGACCGCGGAACTGCTCAGTGACAGGACCGACCTGACGCCCTCTCGCCGTACCGTGACCGACCGGTCCTTGGGGCCGGTGGAACTGCGCCGCGCCTGGACCGGCTGGGACAGGGCGCTGATGGACGTGGACGATGCGGCCAAGGCCGTTCGCGAGCACGAGGCGAGCGCTGCAGTGCCGGACGACTTCGGCTACATCTTCGTGGGTGATCTGGAGCGTTCCGGTGCTCTGGACGTGACGCCCGGCAAGGTTCTCGCTGACGATCTGATTCAGCAGGGAGCGCAGGCCGAGGATGCTCTGCGCGTCGTCACCCCATGGGCCGTACGGGGTGAGGAGCCATGGGTTGCCGCGGCGCAGGCCGCCGAGTTGGAGGCTGAGGGGCAGGGGGTTCTGACGTCCTTCGGCGATGTCGTGGTCGTGACCGCGGCCAGCGGATTCGACGTCTGGGTCGAGACGGCCGGACCGCGACTGCTCGGTGCCCATACCGTCCGGCTGCGGACCGACCCTGCACTGCTTGACCCGTTCTTCCTCGCCGCGTGTCTGAGCGCGCCAGGTAACGACCAGCGGGCAGGGACGCGTGCCTCCTCTTCCTCTCGGGTCGACGTACGCCGACTGCGCGTCCTGCGCGCGCCGGCGACGCAGCAGCGGCGGATCGGTGAGGTCCACCGCCGACTCGTACGGTTCCGGGAGGCGGTGGCCGACCTGGGCAGGCACGGTGATGTGCTCTCCGCCATGTTGTCGGAGCTGCTGGCCCAGGGCAGGCTGACGGAGAAGTGAGGGGCGGGGTCCGGCAGAGGCCGGGCCCCAGTTTCCGCAGAGCTCGTCAAGCTGGCCCTGGCAGGCGGTCCAGCAGCTTGCAGATTGCCTCGGGCAGCGCCGGGGACACTTCACCTTTCCTCGCGTCCAGAACAAGTTCCTTCACTTCGACTCCCACTTCTCGGCAGAATTCCACGGTCTGGGGGGATGGTCCCGTCCCGGGCCAGGACGCGAGTTCCTCGGCCAGATTCAGCCAGGTCTCGGCCACCGCCTGGACCGGGCTCCCCTCTGCAGTCATCACCTGGACCGCGCCGAGCCGTGCCCGGGCTCGCAGTTCACCGGTATCCGTGCCGGCCGATGCGTCCGCGAGCCGCCTGGCGACATCCCGGCAGATGCGGCCTGCGGAGGCAGTCTCTCCGCGCAGCATCTGAGCACGAGCCACGACGAGGCGCGCGCCCTGCACCTCGCGCACCGCCCCAGGAAGGTACTGCTCGGCGCGCACCAGCATTGCGGTCAGCTCGTCGACGGCCTTGTCCGGTTCGCCGCGTTCGATTTCCATCTCGGCCTCGGCGCACAGATTCCGTAGCGCGGACCGGGTGGTACCGCCGACGGGTCGGCGATGTACCCGAGGGCGGCGCGGACCCGTCGGTGGTGCTTCCGAGAGCGGGGCCACAGCGGTCTCCGGGGCGCGATGGGGCAGCGTCGGGTCCGGGTCGAGGGCGGGGCGGGGAGCGGGGTCGCCCGGCGAGGGCAGCAGGGGCCGCCAGATCTCAAGCGCCAGTTCCAGAGGCGGCCGATCGGCGGAGGACTTGGCGAGCATACGGTCAGTGATGTCCACGATCTCGGACGGCAGGCCGGGGACATCGTCGCTGAGTAGCGGCGGCCGCTCCTCGCAGTGCAGGCGGGCCAAGTCGTAGTCGGAGTGGCCGGCCTCGAAGACCAGCCGTCCAGTCACCATCTGGAACGCGATGCAGGCGACACTGTAGAGGTCGGCCTCCGGGCCCGGGTTGCGTTCGCCGCGGTGGATCTCCGGGGCCATGTAGCCGATCGTGCCGGGCGTCCGGCCGTTGGTGTACCGGGTGGCCGCCGGATCTTTCGGCAGGGCGATGCCGAAGTCGGTGAGGTATATGACGCCGTCGCGTCGGGCCAGCAGGATGTTGGCTGGCTTGACGTCCCGGTGCACCACGCCCGCGCCGTGCACCCGCCCCAGCACTTCCAGCAGCGGGACGATCACACACGCCGCGGCCGACAGGGTGGGTCTGTTCCGAGTGAGAAAAGCATGCAGGTCATCGCCATCGACGTACTCTGTGACGAGGTACGGGCGCGGCAGGGAGAGATCTGCATGGACGAAGGCTGGTACGCCCCGGCCACCGAAGCGTTGGTGCATTTCGCACTCGCGGTCGAAACGTCGTAACTCTTGTGGGATGGGAGTCCGGTACCCGCGCAGGGTGGCCTCCGGATCTCGAGGCCACAGGAACTTCACCGCGACAGCCCGCTCGGCATGCCTGTCGTCGGTCGCCCGATAGACGACCCCCATGCCACCCCAGGCGCCTTCGCCGGCGCGGCTGAATCTGCCCGCGAGCTTCTTCCCCGCCGGCCATGGCTCCACCACGCACACTCCCTGCCTCTCCTGGCGAACCGTCAGACATCAAGCTACAGGAGATTCTTGTGTGCCTTGACTTTGTTCACAGGGCTCTGTCACGGTGATGCCATCACCGTCGAGACTGCAAGGAGTCGGCACCGTGCAGCCCTGGGACAACCCTCCCGGTACGGTCGGCGTCGGGCGCCTGGCCCGCATCCCGGTCCGGCACCTGCGCGACGAGGAGCCCGGTTGTCCGATGAACCGTGCTCTCAGTGTCCGCCGCGACGTGTTCGCTGCGAAGCGGGTTCCGTCCAAGACCCCACGCGAGGAGTTCCCATTCGCGCTCGTGCAGGAACTGCTCGACCAACTGGAGTCCAGCGCGGCGCAGAGCATCGAAGAGGCCCTGGAACGGTGTCGCCCGACGCGGTCCCGGTGCCTGCCGCAGCACGTGACCTGGTCGGTGGCGGCCGCCGAGCGTTACCTCGACGCCTGGAGCAGGAACCAGGAAAACCGCAACGGCGCCGACCTCCCCCGCACGTTCCGCGCCCCGGACGCATGGATCGCGTTCCGCACGATCGAGGAACCCGACAAGCGCGGCATCACCGACTACGAGCGCACCGTCTGGGGGAGGCCGTACGTCTCGGACGACGCAAGGCTGCGTGAACTCGTGATTCCCACCAAAGGAAATGCCAAGGAGCGACTCTCGCTGCCCGAACTCGCCGCTGTCGCCTCTGTCTTGTATTACGGGACTCCGGCCCGCATCCCTTCCTTCGAGCATCACTCCCCAGCCCTCAGGCACCCGGCGCCACCGCCGCGGCCAGAACGCGTCCGGGTTTACTCCGCCGGCCTCACCGAAGGCCGGGTCCGCCTTCTGCGCACAACGGAGACCGACGCCTTAGCGGACTGGACCGCTGAAGAGATCACGGCCTTGCACGAGCAGCACGTCGTGCCCCGGCTCGGCCGTGTCCTCGACAGCCGCGAACGCATCGCCGGTGCCCACTGCGCGGGTTGCAAGGTGTTACCCGAGTGCTCCGTCGTACCGCGGGCGCCTGCTCTCCTCGCTCTTCCACCTCCCATGCGGCCTCGCAAGCGGCGCACGGTATCGGTCAGCGACCTGAGAGCACACCACGACTGCCCCGCCCGCTACCACCTGACCCGCGTACTCAAGCTGCCGAATCCCGTTCAGGAGAACGAGGCCGTGCGTAGAGGCCGGGCCGTCGACAGCTGGCTCAACGCCCGGCACGCCTCGGCGGACGCCCCGCCGTGCCGCGAAGTGCCTCTGCCCGCGCACCTGCCCGGCCTCGCAGACGACGAACTGGCCCCCGCCCTCGGCATGCTCCGGGCCCACCGGGCCAGGTGCCCGCTCGACAATCCGGCGGCAACGCGTTTCCGCCCGCAGCATCGAGTGATGGCCCACGACCCGCAGTCCGACGTCGTGGTCATCGCCTCGTGCGATCTGGTCTACGAGGAACGTGGCGGCGTAGTCGTTCGCGAGACTAAGACCAGCGCATTTCCACTGGGCGGCCGGTCCGTTCTGCTGGAAAAGCATCCGCAGCTCGCCCTCTCGGTACTGCTTCTGGCGGCCGGCGTGCTCGGCGGCGATTCGCGACGGTCCCGCGTGGAACTGGAGGTCCTGCGCCCGGACGGGGTGTCCCTTGAAGAGTTCGACCCGGGCGATGAGGCCACGGTCGAGCACGCCCGTACCGTCCTTGCCTCGTACACCGTGCCCTGGTCCATCGAGACCCGCTACGACGCGGTGCCCCGGCCCGGTTACGACTGCACGGGCTGCGAGGCACTGTCCTGGTGTGCCACTGGTAAAGAACGCGTGGCTTCCGCAGGTTGAGGCAAGTTCCCGTTGTCGCCGTCATGTCGCCGTCATGTCGCCGTCATGTCGCTCGTCGCACCACCTGGAGTGGAAACCGTGCCCGCGAGTCCCCTTGCCACCTTCGATTCGTCCGCCGAAACGCTCGATGCCTGGGCTGCCCATGACGGCGTGCCGCTACTGGCCACCGTGGCCCGTGCCCTGTGCGTCCTGGACCACACCACTGGGTTGGATGCCTTCTGCCTTCCGTACCCTCCCGTCGTCCAACTCGCCCTGGACCGGGCGGTCGTCGCCTGGCTGCGCGGTGGACTCCGGCCGCCCGCCTCACTCGCCGAACTCGTCCAGCGGTGTGCCGACATCCCATTGGAGGACTGGCCGCTGTCGCTGCCGTCGGACGCTGTCGGCCCGGATGACGTTCTGCTCGACCCGTACTCGCATCGCCCCACCCAGTTGTGCCATGAGTGGAGCGAATGGGAACGTTCGGCGCCCGACCCGGCTGTGCGGCATCGCGACCAGCAGGTGATGCGGACCGCTCTGGACCGCTGCCGCAGCCACGGAGAGGAGGGCGCATACACCGAGTTCCGCAGCCTGCTGGTGCGACGGCCGGTGCTGACTGCCCAGGAACTCTTCGCCCTGCACGGCGACTTCACGCTGGAGCCGGTCTGGGAGCTCATCGACCTGATCTACCCGGAGGTCCCTCTTTCCTGGAGCCGGGACGGTTGCTACGCGGTGTGCGGTCGCTGCGGAACACTGCTGACGCCGCTTGCGGGCGGAGAGTGGTGGTGCGAGCGGGATCGCTGCCGACGACAGGGAGACCCGCCGGTCGGCCGTCTGATCGAAGCGGCTCACGCCGGCACTGTGTACCAGCTGGAGCGCCCGCTGCGCCGACACGTCACCGGGCCCGGACTGGCGGAGGTGGAACTGGAGGACCGGCTCACCGGTCTGGGCCTCGACGTCACCATGTGGCCCGGTTTCGATGCCTACGACCTGTTGGTGGTCTTCCCTGACGGCCACCGCTGGGCCGTCGACGTCAAAGACTGGGCGCACCCGGCCTTCCTCGGCCGAGCCGCCCGGCCCGTGCGGCCCGAGCCTCCGTACGACGAGGCGTTCTGGGTGGTGCCTGTCTACCGGGTACGCGAGCGCCCCGGATATCAGCAGGCGTTTCAGCGAGCCCGGCCCGCGGCGGCCGCTGCCGTACGCCTGCTCACCGACGACGATTTGATCCGGGCTGCCCGGCAGCGGCTGGCCGAGTCGCGCCGTGGCACCCGCGCCGACAGCCAGGAGGACACAGATGCGTGATGAGAAAGCCTGGTGCGAGGTGGTAGCGGGGGAGTTGAGGCCCGAATGGCCCGAGGCCGGAGCCCCGGACGGGTTCGGCCCGGTCGAGTTGTGCCGCGTCGAGTTGGGGCTGCGGCTGCTCGAACGGCTTGCACCTACGGCGGATGCCGTGGACGCCTATGCGCTGTTCGGCGGTTACCCGTTCGCGCAACACGCCGGGCTGGCGCAACATCCGTGGCAGCGCACGGCCCTCACCGCCGCCCGGCACCTCCTGTGGCCGCTGCGGCGGCGCGCCTGGCGGCAGGCGCTGGACGCCTACCGGTCGGTCGCCAACAGGCTGCGGGCTTACGAGCTCCCGCCAGCCGGAACCCCCGGCGGCCCCCGACCCGTGGTGCCGATGGTGGCCGGGCGTCGGATGGACGTCTACGACCAGGCCCTCAGCCGGCTGCCGGACCTGGTTACCCGTACCCTCAAACTGGCCCCTGCAGGCACGAGTTCCTTCCAGGAACGCCGCCGCAACGCCTCGGTCTCGATTCCCGACGAACTCGTCCGCGCCAACCCACCCGGCCACGACCTCGCCGCAGGACGGCCCGGGGGCAGCGAGCCACTCAGCGTGTGCCGCGCCGAACTGCAGGCAACAGCCCGGTGGATGGACAAGCGCGAGCGCGAGGCGGAGGTCCCGCATCCCGGTCGCTGGGAACAGCGGCTGGAGGGAGTCAGGTTCGCGCCCCGCAATGCCGCGGGAACGGACTACATCGAGGCCGACGAGGTCGAACTGACCGGCATGGTGCACCTGGCCGGCATGGTCGGTGCCGGCAAGAGTACGTTCATGATTCTGGTGGCGGTCTGGGCCGCCCGACGCGAGATCCCGCTGCGCACCACGCTCGTCGTCGGAGACGTCGCCGAACAGCTACGGTTGTGCGGTCTCTTCGAGGCACTCGACATCGCCGTCGCGCCGGTGCTCGGCACCACCACACGCGAGCAGCACGTCCAGCGGTCGCATCGGCGGCTCTCCGCCCGAGGGTTCGACAACCTCCTCGACCACGACGACCCCGGCTTCGACCTGCTGAGCACCGCCTGCGCAGTGAGCGGTCTGCGCGGCGTCGACGGCGATCCGCTGGAATACCGCGACGCACCATGCACTCGGCTGCATCCCGAGCCACAGAGCGACCCGAAGGAACCGGAATCGGTCGTCCTGGAGCAATGGAATCCCGACCGGAGGAACACCGCACCCCGCCAGGCCCACGCCCCGGACCGCCTGCCCGGTCGCCCGCACGGTTGCCCTCTGTGGGCCGAGTGCCCGCGCCATGCGGCTGCCCGCGCGCAGGTCGACGCTCTGATCTGGGTGGCCAACCCGGCCAGCCTGGTACAGAGCCAGGTGCCCACGCACCTCAACGACGAGCGGCTGCGACAGCTGGAACTGGCCTGTCTGCGTAGCGACCTGATATTCGTGGACGAGGCCGACAGCGTCCAGATGTCACTGGACCGCCTCTTCACACCATCCGGCACGCTGGTTCGCCCCGACACCGACTCCTGGCTCGACCAGCTGAACCGCTACAAGATCGAGGAGCTGAGTAGGCGCGCCCGCCTGCCGCTGACCGACGGCCAGGTCGCTCAGTGGAACAGGGCCCTGGGAACCGTCACCCTTGCCGTCGATCCGCTTTGCGCTCTGCTGATCAAGGACGAGAAACTCAGGGAGTGGGCTGATCCCGCCTACTTCAGCCCGTGGACCCTCCAGCAGAACCTGCTCGACGACCTGTTCCGCGATGTGTCGCGGCGCCACCGCGAAGGCGAGCAGTACCAGGCGGAACGGGAGGCGTCCGCCGCGGCCGACATGGCTGAGGACAGCGCTGACCTCTACGAGGGCTATGACGACGTGGCGCACGAGCCCGGCCCCTCCCCGCACCTCGCGCTCTCCCCGGTCCGCCGCCTGCTCGAGGCGGCCTGGGATGCCTTCCGCGACGATCCGTTCGGAGAAGGTGACACCACCGACCCGCTCACCGGCGTCCTCGCCGACACGGCCGACGCCCTCCTGCACCACATGGCAGCAGGCCGCACGAGGGATCGGGTGCGTGAGCTGGCCGGTCAGCTCGTCGACCGGGTGACGGAGGAAGTACGAGCCGAACAGCCCGCATCCGCCACGCCCCCGCCCGAGCCAACGAAGGACTGGTGGGACGTCCTGTGCCTGCGGCTCTCCTTCCTCCTGCTGCTCAGCACCCTCCACCACAGGCTGGAGCGGCTCACCTTCCTATGGCCACATGTGGAGGCCGCCCTGCGACTGGACTCCCAGGGCAGGGAGCTGGCCCGGCGCGTCCCGCTGGACTACGCCCCGCTGGTGCCCGAGGCGCCCATGGGTAACATCCTCGGCTACCAATACCTCCCGGACGGCGAGGAACGCGACGACGCTGGCCGCCGCGGCGGCACCCTGCGCTTCTTCCGGTGTGCCGGAGTCGGGCGCGAGCTGCTGCTGAACCTGAACAGCCTCGGCGCCGACCCGGCCACCGGCCGTGGCGGCCCGCACGTCGTGTTGATGTCCGGCACTAGCTGGGCTGGCGAGTCCAGCCGCGCCCACGTCCGCGTCCCGGTGAGCCTCGTCCTCAAGCCCACCGACGCGTCCCTGGCTGCCGTGGCGCGCACCTCGTTCGCCACCCGTTTCCTCTACGACCGTGACGAGCGCCCGATGAGCCTCTCCGGCACACCGCCGCGCGACCGGCTCGCCCAGGCGGTCGCGATGGCCCGACGGCTCGGTGAACCGGGCCCGGGCGGCTCTTCGGTGCTGGGTCAGGAGATCAGCCGTATCCCTGAGATGACGCGGCGGAGAGCGCTGATCCTTGTGGGCAGTTACCGGGAAGCCGCTGCGGTGGCCGAGGCCCTGCACCGGTTCGACGCCTGGCGCGGCAAGGTGAGCGCGCTGATCCCGGACGACGAGGCCCGCGGCAGCGGCGTACCGGCCGGCACCGCACCGGGGCAGCAGGACGAGACTCCGGCGACACTACGGCGTGGCGACGTCGCCCGATTCGCCGACGATGACACCGCAGAAGTCCTGGTCGCTCCGCTGCTGGCCGTCGAGCGCGGCCACAACATCCTCAACGAGGAGGGCAAAGCGGCCTTCGGCACAGCCCTGTTCCTGGTCCGCCCGCACCCCCGCCCCGACGACCTTGACCTGTCCGTCTTCGCCGTCAACGACTGGCTGAGCGGCATGCTGCGCGACCAGCCGCGCCGCGACACCCTCGACGGCCCGCACACGCTCACCGAACTCATGGAGAAAGCGGGATCGCTGGACGAAGCGGCCGGAGCCCTGCGCCAACAGGGCCGCCGCGAATGGCGTCGGCTGCTCAACCGCAGATACGCCTACAGTTCACTGCCCGCCTGGGAGAAGCGCGCCTTCGCCTGGGACCAACTCGTCACGCTCTGGCAGGTCATTGGCCGTCTGGTACGCGGCGGAGTGCCCGCCCGCGTGGTGTTCGTCGATGCCGCCTTCTCGCCTCGCCTGGCGAGACAGCTCGCACCCGGCAGCACTGCCAAACCGTCCTCCGGGACCGATGTGCCGGGCACCGACGGCCTGCTCCACGCCCTCGCCGGCATCCTCGACCCCTACCTGACGGACCGGCCCGACACCGCCCCACCCCACCCCGACCCGGCGGCTCGCTCACTGGTCCGTCTCCTGTACCAGCCGTTCTACAACGCCCTGCGCACAATGACCCATCGCTGACTTCCGACTCTGCTCGCGAGGAGCCGTCCCATGCCACCCGTCTACCGCTCCGCCCGCACCACGGCCTGGCGTCCGGCTGACGCCTTGGCCTCTCACACCGCGCCCTACCGTGTCCTGCCCTTCCCCGAGCAGTGGCGGGATGCCGTTCTGACCCTGTGCAACGCGCCCCGGGTGGCAGCGGGCAAGGAGCCGTGGAAGACAGCACCGACCTGGCGCCTGGAACAGGTCCTGCAGGCTTTCGCACCCGACGTCCTCGCGCTGCCACGCCCCTTCCACGACCGCGACCCGGGTGCGCCGGCCCACTGGCTGTGTGCGCCCGCCGACCTCCCCGACCCGCTCCCCGGCCCGGTCCTGGACACCGTGCTCCAGCACTGGCTGCGTGACCTGCGGCCCGAGCCCGAGTACCGCAGCCTGCTGAAGGAGACCATCGCAGAACTGGCCGCCCATCCGCCGCGCTGGGAAACCGTCCACCATGAACTCATGCCGCGTGACGCCCCGACCGATGGCGGCACCGCACGTCCGTCACCGCACCAGTACAGCCTCAGCTCCGACTGGCTGGCGCGCCGGATCCTCGCCCTGGGCCCATACCTGTTCGACGGTGGGCAGCTCACTTTCCGGGCCATGCCACGCGGACCGCGTGACCAGGGTGCCCAACTTGTCTCCGAGCCGATCCGGTTCCCCGGGCCGGACGAGAAGCAGGACTCCTGGTGGTCGGTGACGCTGTCCATCACGCTCCAGACCGTGCCGTTCGACCCGCTGCCGCGCTTCAACCTCCGCTGGTCGGTTCGCCGTTGGGCCACTCGTACCAGCGCCAAGACGGGCCGCCTGCGCCTGCCCTGGGGTGCGAGCACCACCGTCCTGCTGCGTCCGCGCAGGCCGTTTCTGCCGGGCACCCCCCGCAGCGAGCGGTTCGCCGTCGCCGCTCTGGAGCGCTACTGGGACAAGGACCTGGGCGAGAAGGGCGACTTCGCCAACCGATGGCGCGCGGGCGGCCCCGCAGCGATGCTCGCCGGGCTGCCCCTGGGCGAGCCCTTCCCGGACGCTGACGCGATCCTGACCGCCCCCGCGTCCTGGCTGCGCGACGACGCCCGAGCTGGCATTCTGTACCGCACCGCGATGGGCCGGCACGACGTGGGCTCCGGCTTCATGGCACACCAGCTCTCGCAGCTCACAGCATGGGCCGAAGGCGCCCTCACCTCCGAACTTCGCCGTGCCCCGGACCTCTCGCTGATCGACCGTGGCACGCCCGCGAACATCCCCAAGGGCGACAAGGAGACGGTCGAAGCGGAACGGTGCGCTCAGCGCCGACTGGCGACGGCCTACGCGCTGGACGCTCTCGACGGCGTGGCGCGCCAGGGCGGCACTCCCGTGCTTGAGGCACGGCTGCTGTGGCAGTCGCCGCGGCTGCGCGACGCCGCCTTGGCCTCCCTCGCCGAGCATCTGGGCCTCAAGGGTGACGGCGGGTCCTTCACCGCGCAGCAGTACGACGACGCCACGGCCGGCGCGCCGGTCGTGCACGAGTGGTCCGCTCCGGAGCTGACCGTGCGGGTCCGCTGCATGCGCCCCCTCGTCGCGCTCGGTGACCGTACCGCCGACAGCCTCCTTGCCCCGCTCGACCTGCCCACCGGCACCCATATCAAGGACGTCCAGGTGACCGCCGCGACAGTGGCCCGCCGCGACAGCGCCGCACAGTGGCTGGCCGCGGAACGCACTAGCGAAGCGCCGGCCCTCGCCCTTGTAGAGATCGGCCGCGTCGCGTCATATCCAAGCAGACTGCACGACCCGAAGTTCGCCATGCGACTCGGCTGTGCCAAGGCAGGCTTCGTCACACAGTTCACCACGGTGCCCGAAGCAGGCGACGGGAACGGCAAGGGCGCGGAAACAGCGTCCAGCCTGCGGCACCGCACGCTAAGTGCCTGGAACGACGGCCTGCGGCAGCTCGGCGCGCGCACCCTCCCCCGGCTCGCTGAGCACGACGGACTACCCGACGGACTACGGCATGCCGCACTGTGGATGGTCCGTAAGAACCGTACGACCCGGAATCGCTGGGCCGCGTACCTCCCGGTCGGCGTCATGATCACCCCCGATCCGGCCGGCACCGACGCGGCCCGTGTCGAAGGCTGGGACCCCGAGGCACGCTCCGGCGCAGGCGCCTGGGTCCCCTACCCCGAACTCCTGCTGAGGCTGACCACAAAAGCTGAGGTCAAGCCCGTTCTGCCCAGCCAGCGCAGCTCACAGGACGACGAGGCCGACACCTCGGAGGTGCAGACGGAAAGTGGGACCGAGCGCCCGAAACGCTACCAAGAACGCGAACGGCAGCGCCGTGAGGCCGCCGAGTGGCTTCAGGGTCTGCGTGCCTCCCTGCGCACCGCACCAACCGTCCTGTTCGCCGAGGCCCACAACGCCCGCTCGCACTGGACCTGGCTCCAGGACGGCCGGATCGAACGGGATCGCCTGCAGGACGGCCTCGCTCCCGCTCGTCGCCTCGACCCCGACCTGCGGATGGTCCGAGTCCGCGCAGGCGCCCGGAACGAGACTCCGCAGTGGTGGGGGAGAGCCCCGAAGGGCAAGGCGAACGGCATCCAGCAGGGCTTGTGGGTGCCAGAGGATGCCGCTGAAGACGCCCGCGTGTTCTTCAGTACGACGGCCAAGCCCGTGCAGTTCAAGCACGCGGCGGTGACCGCCGACAAGCTCTCGCCCCGGCCGATCGCTCAGGGCAAGCGCAAGGGAGAACCCACCATCGACACCGGCCAGGCGGCCTGGATGCCGGGGCTGCTGGAGATCGCCGTCGTCGGTTGCCATCGGGACGACGGCGACGACCCGACGTCCCTCGCGCTTCTCACCCATATCCTGCGCCAGCCCTCGGACTACGACCAGGCCCTTGCCCTGCCCCTGCCACTTCACCTAGCCGGCCTGGCACAGGAGTACGTCCTGCCGACACCGAAGGACGACGAGGCGGAAACGGGAGACGCAGGGGCCGCGGTCCAATCCGGTGCTTCGGACGATTGGGATGACGCGCAGGACGCATCGCCGGTGGAACAGCCTGTGCCGAACTTGGAGTTGGAGGCACTCGACGTCGACACTGAAGGGCAGCTGCAACTGTTCGAGATGTAGGTCTGGCCCGTAGTCGGCGGTGACGGGGGGGTAGCCATCACCGATCATGGCCGTTCAGTCGCTGTGCCGTACGGCCGGTGGCCGCCGCGCCCAGGTCCGCTGCCACGCGAGCCCGGCTCCCGGACAGCCGCGCCCGCAGCAGGCCCACGGCCACGCGCACGCAGAACCCCCCTCACAGGCCGGATCTTGCTGGGTAGGGTGATCCGTGTTGCCGCAGGGCTCGGCACCGAGTCAGGAGCGGAGGTGGGGACGGATGTCGATACCCGCACTGCAGGCTATGGAGCGCGCCCGGGCCGCCGGAGGTCGCCTCGTGGACTTCACTCAGCGGGAGAGCCGCGGCATCGGACAGGTGTGTCCGTGGGACTTGGTGGTAACCATCGGGCCGGAGCCCGAGGACCGTGATGCGGCAGCCTGGATCATCGCCGACGAGATCATGCGAGCCCGCACCGACCTGGACGACCTCGCATACCGGCTCTGGCGCGACAGTGCCCTGGCCGGCACCCCGCTGACCGGCCCCGATCGCGCGCACGTCCTGCTCTACGCCGGCCCGGTATTCGAGGCCAACGACCCCACCGGCGTCACTGGCTATGTGGGCGAGTGGCTCTGGTACCTCTCCACCCGCGACCTTCCCCCCGAGCCTGGGCGCAGCGTGGAGATCCTGGACCCGCCCTCATCGACGGTGACGGACAGCGGGCCGGACGGGCTGGTGATCCACCGAGTGCCCGGCAGCGAGCTGGGGTTCGTCTTCCGGTTGTGGGAGATGAAGAAATTCACCGCGGAAAAGACGAAGCCGAGCGACACGATCCGCAAGGCATGGCAGCAATTGAACACCTGGGGGGCGCGGTACCTGGGCCAGATCTCGTGGGGAGGCCGGGAGTTGGCCCCCGACACCCGGGAGTTCGTCGCCTCAATGGCTAGGCAATGGGTGGACGCGAAGGCGTCGGGGAACGGCGGGGTCAGTATCGCGCTCGACGCCGCATACACCCCGGACACGGCCTTCGAGCGCTCGCACCAGCACTTCACCACCCACACCCACCCGGGCGCGCTGCAGGGCGTGGTGGTGGCGATCGAGGATCTTGAAGACTTCGCGAAGGACGTGAGGAGGTACGTGTGGAGCGCACTCTAGACCCGGAGGTACTCGCGTCCGCGCTCGGCGAGCACCGGGCGGGCGGGGTGCTGCCCAGCGCACAGGACCTGCTGGCGGCGATGACCGAGCTAGAGGTCGCGGCCTTCCGCGGTGAGCGGGAGATCGAGGATGAGACCCTTGCCACGGCGTGGTACCTGCACGGGCTCGCCGCGCTCGCCCCGGAGACTCCTGGCTACG
>NZ_JBEPEL010000057.1:0-47652 GCF_040300825.1 Streptomyces sp. NPDC000229 | reverse complement strand
AGGTCGAAGGCCAGCGCTATATATCCCAGTTCGGCGAGAGCATCGGCCCGGCGGCGCTCGACGTCGCTGAGCCCCATGCCCTCTGGTCCGCCCTGCGGCATCGCGCCCTGGCCACCCTGGCCGGGCTTGCCGGGAAGCTTCTTGCCGCCCTGGGCGACATCCACCGGGAGCATGACCAGCGCGGTCGTACCGCCCGAGTCGGAGGGACGCAGCTGGATGCGGATGCCGTGTCGCAGGGACAGGCGGCCGACCACGAACAGGCCCATGCGCCGGGACACCGACACGTCCACGGTGGGCGGCGACGCGAGCCGCTCGTTGATCGCGGCGAGGTCCTCGGGGGACAGGCCGATGCCGGTGTCGTGGATCTCGACGAGCACACGGCCGTCGGGCAGCGCGTGACCGGTGACACGGACCTTGGTCTGCGGCGAGGAGAACGACGTCGCGTTCTCCAGCAGCTCGGCGAGCAGGTGCACGAGGTCGTTGACGACGCGGCCCGCGACCTCGGTCGCCGGGACGGAG
Source organism: Streptomyces sp. NPDC000229 (assembly GCF_040300825.1). Classification (NCBI taxonomy): domain Bacteria; kingdom Bacillati; phylum Actinomycetota; class Actinomycetes; order Kitasatosporales; family Streptomycetaceae; genus Streptomyces; species Streptomyces sp. NPDC000229. The sequence goes on along the minus strand of NZ_JBEPEL010000057.1, from coordinate 47,133 downwards.
GCCAGTTCGATGCGCTCGTACTGCTCCACCTCGGAGGCGGCGGCACGGAGCACGTCGACGAGCGGGACGGGCCGGGTCCACCGGCGCCCCGGCTCCTCACCGGCGAGGACGAGCAGGTTCTCACCGTTACGGCGCATACGCGTGGCGAGGTGGTCCAGCTTGAACAGCGAGGACAGCTGGTCCGGGTCGGCCTCGCGGGACTCCAGCTCGGAGATCAGCGACAGCTGACGCTGGATGAGGCCCTGGGAACGGCGCGAGAGGTTGGTGAACATCGCGTTGACGTTGCCCCGCAGCAGGGCCTGCTCGGCGGCGAGGCGGACCGCCTCGCGGTGCACGTCGTCGAAGGCCGCGGCCACCTGGCCGATCTCGTCCCGGGAGTGCACACCCACCGACTCCACGGACGTGTCGACGTCCTGCGGGTCGGCCTCGGACAGCTGCTTGACCAGCTCGGGCAGCCGCTCCTGGGCGACCTTGGTGGCCGTGTCCTGGAGCCGCCGCAGCGACCGGATCATGGAGCGGGCCACCACGAAGGCGCCGATCAGCGAGACACCGAGGACGAGGAGGATCAGCGCACCGTTGATGATCGCGTCGCGCTGCTCCTCCTGGCGCAGTTCACGGGCGGTGCTGTCCATCTCGCCCAGCAGCGACGACTCGATCTTGCTCATCGCCTCCATCTTGGGGTCGTAGGCGTCGGTCCAGTCCAGGTGACCGCGAGGGTCCTGCTGGGACATGCCCTTGTCGGTGCGGAGCACCTGGTCCGCGTAGGCGTCGGCCTGGGCGACGGAGGGGTTGTTGGGACCGAGGGGCGCCAGCAGCTCGTTCGGGTCTCCGCCCAGGGAGCTGTAGATCCGCTCGAAGGAGGTGCGGGCCTGCCGCTCGTTCTCCCGGGCGGCCGCGCCGTACTCGCGGTCGTTCGCGTCCATCGACCGCTTTTCCTGGCTGGTCGTCGGCAGAGCGGCCGCGATGATCGCGCGCTGGATGGAGGCGTATTCCTTGGCGGCCGAGAACGCGGCCAGGGCGCGGGTCCGCTTGATCATCTCGGGGTTGCTGGTCGCCTGCGCCATGTCCTGGGACAGGCTGAGCAGCGAGTTGATCAGACGGCTGTAGCGCTCGACGGTCTGGAAGTCCTGGGCGCCGTCCCGGTACGCGCCATTGCGGATGCTGCCGATGGTCACGACCTGGCCGGCGATCTCGTTCACGGTGTCGTGGATGCTCTGCAGGGCGTCGTCGCCCTGCGTGTCGCCGATCTCCGAGGTGGCGTGGAGGAACGCGTCCCGCGCCCGGTTCGACTTCTTCTGCCACTCGGTGACCTTGAGGTCGTTCGCGGCGACCCCGTTGGACAGCGGGCCGGCCGTCAGGTCGCGCTCCTCCTGGAGCGCCTGGGCGAGGTTGGTCGCCTCTTGGGTGAGCTTGGTGAGCAGCTGCATGTGATCCAGCTGCTCCATGTCGTTCATGGACTCGTTGATACGGATGCCGCCCAGGGTGGTCGCGGCGACCACGGGGAGCGCGAGCAGCGAGACCAGACGCGTGCTGATGCGCCAGTTGCGCAGGGCTATTCGCGAACCGGCGTCGGTGGGGCTCTTCACCGCCGGTGAGGACTTCGTGCCCTTCCCGGCCTTGGCGTCCTTCGCAGCCCTGGACCTGCCGGCCGCGGACTTGGCGTCGCCGCCCTGCCCGGCACCCGAACGTCCCGCACGGTCACCGCCGTCGCCGGCGGCCGCCGGTCCCGGGTTCTGGGTGTGCTGGGGCGAGGAGCCGCGCTCGGTCCCGCCGCGCGGCTCCTGCTCCGCCGCAGCTTCCCCTCGGCCCTGGCGGGCCTGGGGAGACCCGTTGCCATCCCTCTTGAAACGTCCCTGCACTAGCGTCGCAACCTCTGGACCAGGCGTCCCCCCGCGCGAACGGACAGGACGGTGTCGGCGTCGTGGAGCGCGAGCGCGCTCCAGTGGTGGTCGTGAGTGACCGGCGCAGATCCCCCTTCCTCACCGCCGCTCGGCGCTGTGTTTGCGCCCCAGCGCGCCGGTCTGGAATCCGCGGCGGTGCGTGGAATTCCAGCACAGTGCCGGATCTCCAACAAGGCCGACGGTTCGCACCCGGAAGGGGGTCACCCGGCGTGAGTGGTGAGTCACCGGCCGTAGAAACCGATCAGGGAGGAATGGGGCGTTCGCGTACGAGTCGCTGGTGGGGCCCGTAGGGGGAGGGGGTGTCCCAGTCGCGATGATCAGCAGCGGAATGCTGCATTCAGGTACGCAATGTCCCGTTTCGAGGCCCCGCTCGGCCCATCCGTTATGTCGGGATCATCCCTAGCCGCGTGAGCAAACTCACATATAGATCGTTGCCATCTACCGGCAATTCCGGGAATCCGATGTTTAGCCTGACGCTTTACAAAGTCCGCCGCTCTGTAACGAGGTCTGAAGCCACCGATGAAGACGACGATGACCATCCGCAGCATCGCCAACCCCCGCCGCACCACCCTGATGCACCTGGCCGACGCCGGTGAGCTGGACCAGGGCGTGCGGCCGGAGCACTCGGTCGACCTCCCCGCCAGCACCGCCAACCCGCGCCGTACGACCCTGATGGACGCTCCCGTCCCGGCCGCGCGGTAACAACGGCAGGTGGCATGCGCCTCCCGCGTTAGCCTGGAGCGTCAGACTCCAGCCAGCGGAAGTAAGGGGCACGGCATCCCGTGCGCATCGCCAGATTCTCCATCGACGGCAATGTCGCCTTCGGCGCGGTCGAGGGCGAAGGCCCTGACGGCCTCGTCCTCGACATCATCAAGGGTATTCCGTACGCCGACTTCGAGCTGAGCGGGACCAAGGTCCCGCTCAGCAAGGTCCGCCTCCTGCCGCCCGTCCTCCCCAACAAGGTCGTGGCCATCGGCCGCAACTACGCGGAGCACGCCGCGGAGCTCGGCAACGAGGTCCCGGACGTACCCGTCGCCTTCTTCAAGCCCACCACCTCGGTGATCGGCTCCGGCGACGCCATCGAGTACCCGTCCTTCTCGAACGAGCTGCACCACGAGGCCGAGCTCGCCGTCGTCATCGGCCGGATGTGCCGCGAGGTCCCGCGCGAGCGCGTCAAGGACGTCGTCTTCGGCTACACCTGCGCCAACGACGTCACCGCCCGCGACGTCCAGCAGCGCGAGAAGCAGTGGGCCCGCGCCAAGGGCTTCGACACCTCCTGCCCCCTGGGCCCCTGGGTGGAGACCGACCTCGACCCCTCCGACGTCACGATCCAGTGCACCGTCAATGGGGAACAGCGCCAGCTGGGCCGTACGAGCGACATGGTCCGCTCCATCGAGGACCTGGTCGTCCACATCACCGAGGCCATGACGCTGCTCCCGGGCGACGTCATCCTCACCGGCACCCCGGCCGGAGTCGGACCGCTCAACGTCGGCGACGAGGTCGCCGTCACCATCGAAGGCATCGGCACTCTCACCAACAAGGTGATCAAGCGTGGCTAACGCGAAGGTACGCGTACGTTTCTGTCCCTCGCCGACCGGCAACCCCCACGTGGGCCTGGTCCGCACCGCCCTGTTCAACTGGGCCTTCGCCCGGCACAACCAGGGCACCATGGTCTTCCGCATCGAGGACACCGACGCGGCCCGCGACTCGGAGGAGTCCTACCAGCAGCTCCTCGACTCGCTGCGCTGGCTCGGCCTCGACTGGGACGAGGGCCCGGAGGTCGGCGGCCCCCACGCCCCGTACCGCCAGTCGCAGCGGATGGACATCTACAAGGACGTCGCCGACAGGCTGCTCGCCGGCGGCCACGCGTACCGCTGCTACTGCACCGCCACCGAGCTCGACGAGCGCCGCGAGGCCGCCCGCGCCGCCGGCAGGCCGTCCGGGTACGACGGGAAGTGCCGCGACCTGACCGCCGAGCAGAGGGCGGCCCACGAGGCGGAGGGCCGTGAGTCGATCGTCCGCTTCCGGATGCCCGACGAGCCGATCACCTTCACCGACCTGGTCCGCGGCGAGCTCACCTTCACCCCGGACAACGTCCCGGACTACGGCATCGTCCGCGCCAACGGCGCCCCCCTCTACACGCTCGTCAACCCGGTCGACGACGCGCTGATGGAGATCACCCACGTACTGCGCGGCGAGGACCTGCTGTCCTCCACCCCGCGCCAGATCGCCCTGTACAAGGCGCTGATCGAACTCGGCATCGCCAAGACGATCCCCGCCTTCGGCCACCTGCCGTACGTGATGGGCGAGGGCAACAAGAAGCTCTCCAAGCGCGACCCGCAGGCCTCCCTGAACCTCTACCGGGAGCGCGGCTTCCTCCCCGAGGGCCTGCTCAACTACCTGTCGCTCCTCGGCTGGTCCTTCTCCGCCGACCAGGACGTCTTCACCATCCCCGAGATGATCGGGAAGTTCGACATCGCGGACGTCAACGCCAACCCGGCCCGCTTCGACCTGAAGAAGGCCGAGGCGATCAACGCCGACCACATCCGCATGCTGGACGTGAAGGCGTTCGCCACCGCCTGCGAGCCCTGGCTGAAGGCCCCGCACGCCCCCTGGGCGCCGGAGGACTTCGACCAGGCCGCCTGGGAGGCCATCGCCCCCCACGCCCAGACCCGCCTGACCGTCCTCTCGGACATCACGGCCAACGTCGACTTCCTGTTCCTGAAGGAGCCGGTCGAGGACGAGGCGTCCTGGCAGAAGGCCATGAAGGAGGGCTCGGACGCCCTGCTGCGCACGGCCCGCGAAAAGCTGTCGGACGCGGACTGGGCCAGCCCCGAATCGCTGAAGAACGCCGTCCTCGCCGCCGGTGAGGAGCACGGCCTCAAGCTCGGCAAGGCCCAGGCGCCGGTCCGTGTCGCGGTCACCGGCCGCACGGTCGGCCTGCCGCTCTTCGAGTCCCTGGAGATCCTGGGCAAGGACCGCACCCTGGCCCGCATCGACGCGGCCCTGGCGAAGCTCGCCGCGTAAGCCGCGTAAGCGCGTAAGCCGCGCACGTCCCTCGGGAGGGGGCGGCCACCGGACACCCGGCGGCCGCCCCCTCCGGCGTTGTCGCGGGCCGCCGACAGCGCCCCCGGTGGGCACGGCCGCACCGGATTCTTCGTCGCACCCGACGAGCCGGAGACAGCCGCCGCGTAGGCTCGGAGCATGCCGATCCGCGCCGTCCTGTGGGACATCGACGACACGATCTTCGACTACGCGAACGCCGACCGCGCCGGCATGCTGGACCATCTGCGGGCCGAGGGCCTGGTCGACGGGTACGCATCCGTCGACCAGGCCCTCACTCGCTGGAAGGAACTCACCGCCGTCCACTGGCGGCGCTTCGAGGCCGGTGGCGTCGGGTTCGAGGAGCAGCGGCGCGACCGGGTGCGGGACTTCCTGGGGGCGGCGCTGACCGACGCGGAGGCGGACGCCTGGTTCCAGCGGTACCTGAGGCACTACGAGGCCGCCTGGGCGCTGTTTCCCGACACCCTGCCCGCCCTGGAGTTGCTGGCCGCCGACTACCGGCACGCCGCCCTGTCGAACTCCTCCGTCCACAACCAGGAGCACAAGCTGCGCGTGCTGGGCGTACGGGACCGCTTCGAGGTGCTGCTCTGCGCCGCCGAGCTGGGCGTGGCCAAGCCCGACCCAGCGGCGTTCCACGCCGCCTGCGACGCCCTCCGGCTGCGCCCTGCGGACGTCGCGTACGTCGGTGATCACCCGGACATCGACGCCCGGGGCGCCGTCGAGGCGGGGCTCACCGGCATCTGGCTGGACCGGAGCGGCGCCGGTGGAAGGCCCGAGCTCACCCGGATCACGGGCCTGGACCAGCTTCCCGGCCTGCTGCGCGGCGATACCCGTTTTGGAGCCCCGGACTCCTTCGGGTAATGTTCTTTCTGCGCCGAGGGGAGCGGGCCGAAAGGCCGGAACCCGGAAGCGTAACCCGAACAAAATCCCCGCCGGGGGTTGCGTTTTGGTGGCCTATGGTGTAATTGGCAGCACGACTGATTCTGGTTCAGTTAGTCTAGGTTCGAGTCCTGGTAGGCCAGCTCAGCAGAGCTTATCTGCATCGCGGATCTCATCCGCAAAGCCCCCGTTGTGTAGCGGCCTAGCACGCTGCCCTCTCAAGGCAGTAGCGCCGGTTCGAATCCGGTCGGGGGTACAGATCCTTCCCGCGTGACCGCCTGGGTAGCTCCCATGGTCACGATGCAGGATCGCTAGGGCCCCCGTTGTGTAGCGGCCTAGCACGCCGCCCTCTCAAGGCGGTAGCGCCGGTTCGAATCCGGTCGGGGGTACTGGTCTAAACCACCATGGGCTATGGTGTAATTGGCAGCACGAGTGATTCTGGTTCATTTAGTCTAGGTTCGAGTCCTGGTAGCCCAGCGCGTCACATCAGGATGCACGCCCCCGTTGTGTAGCGGCCTAGCACGCCGCCCTCTCAAGGCGGTAGCGCCGGTTCGAATCCGGTCGGGGGTACGTACAGAGGAAGCCCTCCCCAGCAGGGGAGGGCTTCTTCGTGTTCACGGGCAGGGACGAGTGAGCGGGAACAACTCCGGCCCACCGCTGCGGCGTTGAAGCGGTGAGCCGGGAGTCGGCAGCAGGGACGAAAGGTCAGCCGGAGCGGCGCAGGGCGTCCGACAGGCGGGCGGCGGCGTCGATGACCGCCTGGGCGTGCATCCGGCCCGGGTGGCGGGTCAGGCGCTCGATCGGCCCCGACACCGACACGGCGGCCACCACGCGGTTCGACGGGCCCCGCACGGGGGCGGAGACGGACGCCACGCCCGGCTCGCGCTCACCGATCGACTGGGCCCAGCCGCGGCGCCGTACGCCCGACAGGGCCGTCGCCGTGAAGCGCGCCCCCTGGAGGCCCCGGTGCAGCCGCTCGGGCTCCTCCCAGGCCATCAGGATCTGGGCCGAGGAGCCGGCCTTCATGGTGAGCGTGGAGCCGACCGGCACGGTGTCCCGAAGACCGGACAGCCGCTCCGCCGCGGCGACGCAGATGCGCATGTCGCCCTGGCGCCGGTAGAGCTGTGCGCTCTCCCCGGTGACATCACGCAGATGAGTCAGCACCGGTCCGGCCGTGGCCAGCAGCCGGTCCTCGCCGGCCGCGGCGGCGAGCTCCGCCAGCCGGGGGCCCAGGATGAACCGGCCCTGCATGTCCCTCGCCACCATCCGGTGGTGTTCCAGTGCCACGGCAAGGCGATGTGCCGTGGGTCGTGCGAGCCCTGTCGCCGCGACCAGCCCGGCGAGGGTGGCCGGACCGGACTCCAGGGCGCTCAATACCAGAGCTGCCTTGTCGAGAACGCCGACGCCGCTAGAGTTGTCCATGCAACGATATTCACGTCTCACTCTGTGAAACGCAAGTTCAATTTCTCCAGGAACTTGCCACCCTGTACGTACGACCCGACGACCATCGGGTCCGATGTCGACGTCCAGCACGTGAAACGTGGGATTACGGGCGTGGGCCCACTGATCTCTAGAGGTGCCGGCACACCACGCCGGCCGGAGGGAAAGCGATGGGTAGGACTCTCGCGGAGAAGGTCTGGGACGACCATGTCGTCCGGCGCGCCGAAGGCGAGCCCGACCTGCTCTTCATCGATCTGCACCTGCTGCACGAGGTGACCAGCCCCCAGGCCTTCGACGGCCTGCGCAAGAGCGGCCGGCAGGTGCGGCGCCTCGACCTCACCATCGCGACCGAGGACCACAACACCCCCACCCTCGACATCGACAAGCCGATCGCCGACCCGGTCTCCCGGGTCCAGCTGGAGACGCTGCGCAAGAACTGCGCCGACTTCGGCGTCCGCCTGCACCCGCTGGGCGACGTCGAGCAGGGCGTCGTCCACGTCGTGGGACCGCAGCTGGGCCTGACCCAGCCGGGCACCACCGTGGTCTGCGGCGACTCGCACACCTCCACGCACGGCGCCTTCGGCGCTCTCGCCTTCGGCATCGGCACCTCCCAGGTGGAGCACGTCCTGGCCACCCAGACGCTGCCCATGGCCCGCCCCAAGACCATGGCCATCACGGTCGACGGCGAACTGCCCGAGGACGTCACCGCCAAGGACCTCATCCTGGCGATCATCGCGAAGATCGGCACCGGCGGCGGTCAGGGATACGTCCTGGAGTACCGCGGCTCGGCCATCGAGAAACTCTCGATGGAAGCCCGCATGACCATCTGCAACATGTCGATCGAGGCCGGCGCCCGCGCGGGCATGATCGCCCCGGACGAGACCACCTTCGCCTACCTCAAGGGCCGCGCCCACGCGCCCGAGGGCGAGGACTGGGACGCGGCGGTCGCCTACTGGAAGACCCTGAAGACGGACGAGGACGCGGTCTTCGACGCCGAGGTCGTCATCAACGCCTCCGAGCTGGCCCCCTTCGTCACCTGGGGCACCAACCCCGGCCAGGGAGCGCCGCTTTCGGCGTCCGTCCCCGACCCGGCTTCGTACGAAGACGCTTCGGAGCGCCTGGCCGCCGAAAACGCCCTGAAGTACATGGGGTTGACCGCCGGACAACCGCTGCGTGACATCAAGGTCGACACCGTCTTCGTAGGCTCCTGCACCAACGGCCGCATCGAGGACCTGCGCAACGCCGCCGCCATCCTGGACGGCCGCAAAGTCGCCGACGGCGTGCGGATGCTGGTCGTCCCCGGCTCGGTCCGGGTCGCTCTCCAGGCCGTCGAGGAGGGGCTGGACAAGGTCTTCAAGGAGGCCGGGGCCGAATGGCGGCACGCGGGCTGCTCGATGTGCCTGGGCATGAACCCCGACCAACTCGCGCCCGGCGAGCGTTCCGCCTCCACCTCCAACCGCAACTTCGAGGGCAGGCAGGGCAAGGGCGGCCGCACCCACCTGGTGTCGCCCCAGGTCGCCGCCGCCACCGCGGTGCTGGGCCACCTGGCCTCGCCCGCCGACCTGTCCGAAGCCCCCGCGACCGCCGGAGTCTGAGCAACCATGGAAGCTTTCACCACCCACACCGGCCGGGCCGTCCCGCTGCGCCGCAGCAACGTCGACACCGACCAGATCATCCCGGCCCACTGGCTGAAGAAGGTCACCCGCGACGGCTTCGAGGACGGCCTGTTCGAGGCCTGGCGCAAGGACCCCGAGTTCGTCCTCAACCGTCCCGAGCGGCAGGGCGCCACGGTCCTGGTCGCCGGCCCCGACTTCGGCACCGGCTCCTCGCGCGAGCACGCCGTATGGGCGCTGCAGAACTTCGGCTTCAAGGCCGTCATCTCCTCCCGCTTCGCCGACATCTTCCGCGGCAACTCGCTGAAGAACGGCCTGCTCACCGTGGTCCTCGACCAGCGTGTCGTGGACGCGCTGTGGGAACTGACCGAGGCCGACCCGCAGGCGGAGGTCACCGTCGACCTGGAGGCGCGCGAGGTGCGCGCCGAGGGCATCACCGCCGCCTTCGAACTCGACGAGAACGCCCGCTGGCGGCTGCTGAACGGCCTGGACGACATCAGCATCACGCTGCAGAACGAGGCGGACATCGCCGCGTACGAGGCCAAGCGCCCGTCGTACAAGCCCCGCACCGTGCAGGTCTGAGCCCTCTCCGACCTCCGCGCGCCACCCCCGGTGCCCCCGGCCGATCCACGGCCGGGGGCACCGTCGTGTACGGGTGCTCAACTTCGCCGTGCGAACCGTGGAGACGATGGCCGAAAGTGCCCTTGCCCACCGCCGTGGGGGCACCCGAGGGGCCATCCGGCTGACGCCGTTCGCCTGCCACCGCACACCCCTCCCGGAGCCCTCCCACTGAGCCGTCCGGCACCCGAACTCCCTTAATGGCCAGGGGATTTCCGGTTTCAGGACCGGTCGGCGGGTGAGGCTGTAGGCAGGCCTCGAAACGCCGCCGCGGTACGCCAGTTACCCCCTACGGAGGCGACAACTCGCCCCAGATGGCACAATCGGTGCATGGAACGCGACAGCCAACTCGAGCTCTATCAGGCCGTCGCAGCCCGACTGAAAGAAGCGCACACCCGAGTGCGCGAACTGCAAGTCCCGGAGGGCGTAAGGATGACGCTGTCCCGGAAGCTGCTGGCCATCACGGCCGCGGCGAAGCACGATCTCGCAGGCACGGCACGGCGGCTGGACCGGTTGATGAAGGACCTCGACGAGGGCCGATTCCCTGAAGGGGACTGACACTCGAACTCCGCGGCGGCCGACTTCGTTGCGGCACTAGGGTGATTAGCCCGTTTCATGTTTGATTTGCGGTATATATCTGCCTAACGTGCGAAAAGCTTGAACACTTTCGTTCCGGCAATGTCTCCGAAGGGGAAGACGTGAACAAGGCGCAGCTCGTAGAAGCGATTGCCGACAAGATGGGTGGCCGCCAGCAGGCCGCCGATGCTGTCGACGCGGTGCTCGACGCGATCGTCCGTGCCGTGGTCGGCGGTGACCGGGTCTCGGTCACCGGCTTCGGCTCGTTCGAGAAGGTCGACCGCCCGGCCCGTTACGCCCGTAACCCGCAGACGGGTGAGCGCGTGCGGGTCAAGAAGACCTCCGTTCCGCGCTTCCGTGCCGGTCAGGGCTTCAAGGACCTGGTCAGCGGCTCGAAGAAGCTCCCCAAGGGCGGCGAGGTCGCCGTCAAGAAGGCCCCCAAGGGCAGCCTTTCGGGCCCGCCGCCCACCATCGCCAAGGCCGCCGGCAAGAAGGCGGCCGCCAAGAAGACCACCGCCGCGGCGGCGAAGAAGACGGCCGCCAAGAAGGCGACGCCGGCGAAGAAGACCACCGCCGCGGCCAAGAAGACCACCGCCAAGAAGGCCACGCCGGCCAAGAAGACCACGGCGAAGAAGGCCACGCCGGCCAAGAAGACCGCCACCACGGCGGCCAAGAAGACCACCGCGAAGAAGACCGCGCCGGCGAAGAAGGCCACGGCGAAGAAGGCGCCCGCCAAGAAGACCACGGCGCGCAAGACCACCGCCAAGAAGACCGCCTCGCGCAGCAAGTAAGCGGCACGAGGCCCCAGGGCCACTCACGCGCCGGGCCGGGCTCCCGAGAGGGAGCCCGGCCCGCGGTGCGTCCGGTCGGCCGACCGCTAGAACGTCTGGAGCGTCACCAGCGTGATGCGCAGGGCGTCGCCCTGTCCCTCCGTCTCGATCCGGACCCGCTGCCCCGGCCGCAGCAGCCGCAGCCCGCCCGCCTCGAAGGCCGCCGCGGAGAAGTCCACCGGGGTGCCGTCGTCGAGCAGCACACTCCCGCTGCGGGATTCTGGGTCGTACGTGTACGCGGTCGCCTGCATGAACGGCAGCTTATCCGGCCGCCCCGCCCACCGCGCGGACGTCCACCGCCCACCGCTCGGCCGTCCGCGGGCCCACCCCCATCTCCAGGGCGGCCCGCAGATCGTCGCCCGTGTCCACGTCCTGCCGTACCGAGTGGACACCGTCCAGCCGGATTTCCACCGCGCCCGACAACAAATGCCTGCGCCGCGACTCCCCGCCGAAAGCCGGGCGCAATTCCACTCCAGGGCCCGCCGACAGCAATGTGGTGCCGATTTCGGCAGCATCCGCCAGAAAAGCCCGCGGGAATTCCGAGGCGACGGCCAATACCCGGGACAGTTCCGCGGGCCGCAGTGCCGGGAGGTCGGCGTTGAGCGTCGCCACCGGTGCGTCGGGGTGCCGCGCGCGTACGGCCTCGGCCCCGTGAGCCAGCGCGGCGTTCAGCCCGGCGGCCGGAGCGTCCGGCACGATCCGGGCCCCCAGTGCGCCCAGGGTGAGCGCCGCCACCGGATCGTCCGTGACGACCGACACATCCCGCACCGCCGGGCAGGTCAGCGCCGCCGCCACCGTGTCCTGCGCGAAGGCCAGCGCCAGCCGTGGCCGCACCAGCGGGCCGGCGGCACCGGCGAGCCTGCTCTTGGCCCGGACGAGCGGCTTCAGCGGGACGACCAGTGACCAGGAGCCGGTCGGGTCGGCGTTCGTGGCGTGCTCTCCTTCCGTGCGGCGGCCATTCGGCAGGCCGTGCGCGTCGGGGCCCATTGTGGCGCGGCGCCGGTGCGACCGGGGGCAGTGCTGTCCGAGGCGGGGCGTACGGTGTTCTCGACAGACCAGGGGCCTGGGGCGACACTTGACCCCCGGCAAGCCCAGTCCCAGAGGAAGGTGTCCGAGTGTCCCGCCGCAGAATCGGCTTCTGGTACCGCCTTGCGGCGGTCATCGCAAAACCACCACTGGTGGTTCTGTTCAAGCGGGACTGGCGGGGAATGGAGCACATTCCGGCCGACGGTGGATTCATCACCGCGGTCAACCACAACTCGTACCTCGACCCGCTGTCGTACGCACACTTCCAGTACAACACCGGACGAGTTCCGCGCTTCCTGGCGAAAGCGGCCCTGTTCAAGGGGTCGTTCGTCGGAACGATGCTGCGAGGCACCGGGCAGATCCCCGTCTACCGGGAGACGACCAACGCGCTGGACGCCTTCCGCGCCGCCGTCGCCGCCATCGAGCGGGGCGAATGCGTCGCCTTCTACCCCGAGGGCACCCTCACCCGCGACCCCGACATGTGGCCCATGGCGGGCAAGACCGGCGCCGCCCGCGTCGCCCTGCTCACCAAGGTGCCGGTCATCCCGGTCGCCCAGTGGGGCGCCAACTTGGCGATGCCGCCGTACGCCAAGGAGAACAAGGTCCGCCTCTTCCCGCGCAAGACCCTGATCGTGCAGGCCGGCCCGCCCGTCGACCTCACCCGGTTCTACGACAAGGAACCCACGCCCGAGGTGCTGCGCGAGGCGACCGAGGACATCATGGCCGCGATCACCTCCCTCCTGGAGGAGGTCCGGGGCGAGAAGGCCCCCGCCACGCCGTACGACCACCGCAGGGCACGCCTGGAACAGCGGCGCAAGGCCGCAGGGGAGGAAGCGAAGTGACACGCCCCGACACGGCAGGCCCGGCGGGCCGCCCCGTCAAGGCAGCCGTCTTCGGCACCGGATCCTGGGGTACGGCCTTCGGCATGGTGCTCGCCGACGCGGGCTGCCAGGTGACCCTCTGGGGCCGCCGCCGCGAGCTCGCCGACGCCATCAACACCACCCGTACCAACCCCGACTACTTCCCGGGCACCGAGCTCCCCGAGTCGGTACGCGCCACCACCGACCCGGCCGAAGCCGCGCACGACGCCGACTTCACCGTGCTGGCCATCCCCTCCCAGACGCTCCGCGGCAACCTCGCCGAATGGGCGCCGAAGCTGGCCCCGGACACGGTCCTCGTCTCCCTGATGAAGGGGATCGAACTGGGCAGCGCCAAGCGGATGAGCGAGGTCATCCAGGAGGTCGCCGACGTCCCGTCGAGCCGGGTCGCCGTGGTCACCGGCCCCAACCTCGCCAAGGAGATCGTCGCCCGCATGCCCGCCGCGGCCGTCGTCGCCTGCCAGGACGAGGCCGTCGCCCAGCGGCTCCAGGCGGCCTGCCACACCCCGTACTTCCGCCCCTACACCAACACCGACGTCGTCGGCTGCGAACTGGGCGGCGCCGTGAAGAACGTCATCGGGCTGGCCGTCGGCATCGCGGACGGCATGGGCCTCGGCGACAACGCCAAGGGCTCGCTCATCACCCGGGGCCTGGCCGAAACCACCCGCCTCGGGCTGGCGATGGGCGCCGACCCGCTGACCTTCTCCGGGCTCGCCGGCCTCGGCGACCTGGTCGCCACCTGCTCCTCGCCGCTCTCCCGCAACCACACCTTCGGCTTCAACCTCGGCAAGGGCATGACCCTCCAGGAGACCATCGCGGTCACCAAGCAGACCGCCGAGGGCGTCAAGTCCTGTGAGTCCGTCCTGGATCTGGCGCGCCGCCACGGTGTCGACATGCCCATCACGGAGACCGTCGTCGGCATCGTCCACGAAGGAAAGCCGCCGATGGTGGCGCTCAAGGAGCTGATGTCGCGCGCCGCGAAGCCCGAGCGGCGCTGACACCGAACAGACGGACCACACGGTCGCTGACGCAACCGGAGGGAGCAGGTACGCTCATCGCGATATGAGCAGCGAGAACCTCCCCACCAGCACCGGGCGCAAGCCGCGCGTGGCCGTCGTCTTCGGCGGCCGCAGCTCCGAGCACGCCATCTCCGTCGTCACGGCCGGAGCCGTCCTGCGCGCCATCGACCGGGACAAGTACGACGTGCTGCCGATCGGCATCACCACCGACGGCCGCTGGGCGCTGACCGCCGACGAACCGGAGCGGATGGCCATCGCCGACCGCACGCTGCCGACCGTCGCCGACCTCGCCGAGTCCGACGAGGGCAGCGTCGTCCTGTCCGTCGACCCCGGCAGCCGCGAGGTCGTCTACAGCGAGCCCGGCTCGGTCCCCAAGGTCCTGGGCGACGTCGACGTCGTCTTCCCGATGCTGCACGGGCCCTACGGCGAGGACGGCACCCTCCAGGGGCTGCTGGAGCTCGCCGGGGTGCCGTACGTGGGCGCCGGGGTGCTCTCCTCGGCCGTCGGCCAGGACAAGGAGTACATGAAGCGGGTCTTCGTCTCCTTCGGGCTGCCCGTCGGCCCGTACGAGGTGATCCGCCCCCGCGAGTGGGAGCAGGATCCTTCCGCCGCCCGCGAGAAGATCGTCGGCTTCGCCGCCGAGCACGGCTGGCCGCTCTTCGTGAAGCCCGCCCGCGGCGGCTCCTCGATGGGCATCACCAAGGTCGACGACCTCTCCGGGCTGGAGGGCGCCATCGAGGAGGCCCGGCGCCACGACCCCAAGGTCATCGTCGAGTCTCTGCTGACCGGCCGCGAGATCGAGTGCGGGGTGCTGGAGTTCGAGGACGGCCCGCGCGCGTCCGTACCCGCCTGGATCCCGCCCGTCACCGACCACGACTTCTACGACTTCGAGGCGAAGTACATCGACTCGGCGTCCGGTGTCGTCCCCGCGCCGATCACCCCGGAGCAGACCGCCGAGGTGCAGCGGCTCGCCGTCGCCGCGTTCGAGGCGGCGTCCTGCGAGGGTCTGGTCCGCGCGGACTTCTTCCTCACCGACGACGGCGAATTCGTCATCAACGAGATCAACACCATGCCGGGCTTCACGCCGATCTCCATGTACCCCCGCATGTGGCAGGAGAGCGGCGTCAGCTACCCGGAGCTCGTCGACAGGCTCATCCAGGCCGCGCTGCGCCGCCCGACCGGCCTGCGCTAGCCCTGCCGCCCGCCTGTGGCCGGTGACGGCTGCGGGCGGGTGTGACCGCGGGTCCCGGCGGGGGCCGCGGAAGGGGCGCACCCGGGCGGGGGCCCGGGGACTCGGGGGGCTAGAGGCTCGGGGGGACCGTTTTCTTCACCGCGTCGGCGAAGGCGGCGAGCGGGGTGGCGTCGTGCGCGAAGCGCTTGTCCAGCGACACCTCCACATAGGTCTTGCGGTACGTGGAGGTGAAGCGCGGACCGTCGCCGTCGCGCTGCTCCAGCATCCAGTTCACGCCCTCCGCCTCGACGGCCTTCGCACGGGGATCACTCATCCTGGCGGGCCGGGGGACACCGCAGCGCAGTACGATCGCCCCGTCCCCCCACCCGGCGGTCAGATCGGAACCCGGCTCCGGATCATTCCGGTCGAGTCCCGCGACGGTCTCCGGAAGCTCCTTGTGCAGCGCGCCGCAGAGGGCGGCCTCTTCCGACGGCGGACGGGGAACCGGGACGGATGCCTTCGCGTCCGTCGAGGAACAGCCCGCGGCCGCCACCAGGACGGCGGCGGCCACGACGGCGACGGGCAGGGCGGGCAGGCGGCGAAGCCGGGGCGAAGACGTCACCGGCCCAGGGTAGACGGGGGCTACAGGTGTACGACCGGGCAGGTCAGGGTCCGTGTGATCCCGTCCACTTGCTGGACCTTCGCGACCACCATGCGGCCGAGTTCGTCGACCGTGTCGGCCTGGGCGCGCACGATCACGTCGTACGGACCCGTGACGTCCTCGGCCTGGATCACCCCCGGGATCTTGGAGATGGTCTCGGCGACCGTCGACGCCTTGCCCACCTCGGTCTGAATAAGGATGTACGCCTGTACCACGGAACCTCCAGGGCGGCCACGAGGATCTTGTGGAGAAGAAAGGGACGCCACGGTACCGCGTCGCCGCGGGCAGCGGGGAGACCCGCGCGGCCGGTGGCGCGCGAGGCCGGCGCACGAAGCACCGAGTTGACGGTCTACTTGACGGTACCTACAGCAGTGACGGGTCGCGACCGCAACCGCACTGGGGCAGAAGGGGCACAGCGATGAAGGGCACTGTCGGCGAGTTGGGGGAGTTCGGGCTGATCAGGGAGCTCACCTCCCGGCTCACCTCCACCCCGGCGGTACGGATCGGGCCCGGCGACGACGCCGCGGTCGTGGCCGCACCCGACCGGCGTGTGGTGGCCAGCACGGACATCCTGCTGGAGGGACGGCACTTCCGCCGCGACTGGTCCACCGCGTACGACGTCGGCCGCAAGGCCGCCGCGCAGAACCTCGCGGACATCGCCGCCATGGGCGCCGTACCGACCGCGCTGCTGCTCGGCCTCGTCGTCCCCGCCGAACTGCCGGTCACCTGGCCCACCGAGCTGATGGACGGCCTCCGTGACGAGTGCCAGGTCGCGGGCGCGGCCGTCGTCGGCGGCGACGTCGTACGCGGCGACACGATCACCGTGGCCATCACGGCGCTGGGGGACCTGCGCAACCACGAACCGGTCACCAGGGGCGGGGCGCAGCCCGGCGACGTCGTCGCGTACACCGGCTGGCTGGGCTGGTCGGCCGCCGGGTACGCGGTCCTCTCGCGCGGGTTCCGCTCGCCGCGCGCCTTCGTCGAGGCCCACCGCCGGCCCGAGCCGCCCTACCACGCGGGCCCGGCCGCCGCGGGGCTCGGCGCGACCGCCATGTGCGACGTCAGCGACGGCCTGATCGCCGACCTCGGGCACATCGCCGAGGCCAGCAAGGTCCGAATCGACCTGCGCTCGGGGCTCATCGACATCCCGACCCAGATGAACGACATCGGCCAGGCCGTCGGTGTCGACCCGATGCAGTGGGTCCTCACCGGGGGCGAGGACCACGCGATCGTCGCGACCTTCCCGCCGGACGTGAAGCTGCCGGCCCGCTGGAAGGTCATCGGCGAGGTCCTCAACCCCTCCGCCCTGCCGCAGGTGACCGTCGACGGCGCGCCCTGGCACTCCACGGGCGGCTGGGACCACTTCGGGGAGGGCGAGTGATCCCGCGCGTCCTGACCGTCGCCGGGTCCGACTCCGGCGGCGGGGCCGGCATCCAGGCCGACCTGAAGACCATGCTGGCGCTCGGCGTGCACGGCATGAGCGTGATCACCGCCGTCACCGCGCAGAACTCGCTGGGCGTCCAGGGCGCCTGGGAGCTGCCCGTGGAGGCGGTGCGGGCCCAGTACCGCAGCGTCGTCGACGACATCGGCGTACAGGCGGTGAAGACCGGGATGCTGGCCTCGGCGCCGCTCGTGGAGGCGGTCGCGGAGCTGCTGGCCGGGACGGACGCCCCCGTGGTCGTCGACCCGGTCGGGGTGTCCAAGCACGGCGACCCGCTGCTGGCCGCCTCCGCGCTCGACTCGGTGCGGAAGCTGCTGCTACCGGTCGCCACCGTGGCGACGCCGAACCTGGACGAGGTGGCCCAGCTCACCGGGGTGACCGTCAAGGGGGAGGCGGACCTGCGGCGGGCCGCCGCCGCGGTGCTGGAGTACGGGCCGCGCTGGGCGCTCGTCAAGGGCGGGCACCTGGCCGGGGACGCAGTGGACCTGCTGACCGACGGCACGCAGGAGCACTGGCTGCGGGCCCCCCGGCACGACAACCGGCACACCCATGGGACGGGCTGCACGCTCGCGTCGGCAGTCGCGGCGGGCCTCGGCAAGGGGCTGGCGGTGCCGGACGCGGTACGGGAGGCCAAGGAGTACGTCACGGGCGCGATCGCGGCCGGGTTCTCGCTGGGCGGCGGGATCGGACCGGTGGACCACGGGTGGCGCTTCCGCTAGCGGGAGCGGGTACGGCAAAAAGCCGGTCCACCGAGGTGGACCGGCTTTCAAGGCAACCGCAGGGGCTGCGCTACGACGAACCTCGTCGGCGTTAGCGCGAGACCTTGCCGGCCTTGATGCACGAGGTGCAAGCGTTGAGCCGCTTCGGCGTCCCACTGACCACGGCACGCACGCGCTGGATGTTCGGGTTCCAGCGACGAGACGTACGGCGGTGCGAGTGCGAGATGTTGTTGCCGAAGCCCGGCCCCTTGCCGCAGACGTCGCAGTTGGCAGCCACGGGTCACTCCAAAGACTTCAGGTGCACTTACAGTGAAATCCGGCGAGCCGGAATCAGATCTGGTGACTGAAGTGGCGTTGCCGGGGGAATGGCCCGACTTTCATCGGGCAACCGGAGCAGCATACAACGACTGCTTCGGTTCAACGAAACTACCACGGTTCGCCCGGCCCCCGCCCGGGGCCCCGGTCCCGCCCGGGGTCTACGCTGCGGTGCAGTCAGCGCTGCTCGAGGAGGACACCAGGTGCCGCAGACCCTGCCGCAGGCGCTCGATTCCGCAGTGGTCCGTAGCTGGTGCTCACTGGCGCTGGAGGCGCTCGGCCGGGAGCGCGAGGAGATCGACGCGATCAACGTCTATCCGGTCGCGGACGGGGACACCGGCACCAACCTGTACCTGACCGTCGAGTCCGCGTCCCAGGCGGTGGAGGCCGTCTTCGCGGCCATCGCGGCTCCCGATTTCGCCGACACCGTACGGGCCATGGCGCACGGCGCCCTGCTCGGCGCCCGGGGGAACTCCGGCACCATCCTCTCCCAGCTGCTGCGGGGCATGAGCGAGGTCCTCGCCGAAGGCCGTGACGGACACCACTTGGCCAGGGCGCTGCGGAGGGCGTCCGTGTCCGCCCGGGAGGCGGTCGCGCACCCCGTCGAGGGCACGATCCTGACCGTCGCGGCGGCCGCCGCGTCCGCCGCGGCGGGGGGAGCGACCGACGGGGCGGGCGGCGTGACCGACGGGGCGGGCGGCTCCGGCGACGTGGCGACGGTCGCCCGCGCCGCGTACGCGGGGGCTCGCGCGGCCCTGGAGGCGACGCCCGCGCAGCTCGCCGTCCTGAAGCGGGCGGGCGTGGTGGACGCGGGCGGGCGCGGGCTCGTCACAATGCTGGGCGCCCTCGTGGAAGCGGTCTGCGGGGAGGCGCCCGTCCGGGCCCCGCGTACGCCCAGAGCGAGCCCGGTGCCCTCCGCGGAGCCCTGCTCGGACGCGGGGCCCGCCTATGAGGTCATCTACCTGCTGGAGGCCGACGACGCGGCCGTGGCCCGGTTGCGCGACCGGCTCGACGGGCTCGGCGACTCCCTGGTCGTGGTCGGCGGCGACGGGCTGTGGAACGTCCATGTCCACGTGGACGACGCGGGCGCGGCCGTGGAGGCGGGCGTCGAGGCGGGGCGCCCGCACCGGATCCGGATCACCCACTTCGGTACGGAGGCGGCGCCCGAGGAACGCGCGGGACGCGCCGTGGTGGCCGTCCTGCCCGGCGAGGGGCTCGCCCGCCTGTGCGCCGACGCGGGCGCCACGACGGTGCTCACCCGCCCCGGCGAGCCCCCGGCCAGCGGCGAGCTCGTCGACGCCATCCGGCGCGCCCACGCGCGCGAGGTGGTCCTGCTGCCGAACGACGCCGCCCTGCGGCACACCGCGGCGGCGGCGGCCGAACAGGCGCGGGCGGAGGGTATCCGGGTCGCCCTCGTCCCCACGCGCGCCGCCGTCCAGGGCATCGCCGCCCTCGCCGTCCACGAACCGGACCGGCGCTTCGACGAGGACGTCGTCGCCATGACCGCCGCGGCGGGCGCCACCCGCTACGGCGAACTGGCCGTCGCCGAGCACCAGTCGTTCACTTCCGCGGGCGTCTGCCAGGCCGGTGACGTCCTCGGCCTGATCGACGGCGACGTCGCCGTGATCGGCCACGACGTGGCGACCATCGCGGAGACGGTTCTGGACCGCATGCTCTCGGCGGGCGGCGAACTGGTCACCCTCGTCCTCGCCGACGACGCCCCCGACACCCTCGCGGACCGTCTGGAGACCCACGTACGCGAGACCCACCTCGCGGTCGACACGGTCACCTACCCCGGCGGCCCCCAGGCCCCCCTGCTGCTGATCGGCGTCGAATAGCGCGTCCGTCCACAGCTGCCCGCACCTGTCAGTGCCGTGGTGTGCAATGGGAGACGTGTCAGCTCTCGACGAACCACTGAAGAAGCAGCTCGGTGCCGCCACCGCCAAGGTGATGGCCGAGCACCTCGACCTGCACACCGTCGGCGACCTGCTCCACCACTACCCGCGGCGGTACGCCGAGCGCGGCGAGCTCACCACCCTCGCCGACCTGCCGCTGGACGAGCACGTCACCGTGGTGGCCCGGGTCGCGGACGCGCGCGTGCTGACCTTCAACAGCGCCAAGGGGCGCGGCCAGCGGCTGGAGGTGACCATCACCGACGGCAGCGGACGGCTGCAACTGGTGTTCTTCGGCAAGGGCGTCCACAAGCCCCACAAGGACCTCCTGCCCGGCACGCGCGCGATGTTCGCCGGCAAGGTCTCCGTCTTCAACCGCAAGACGCAGCTCGCCCACCCCGCGTACGAGCTGTTGCGCGGCGAGGACGGCGAGACCGCCGTGGACAGCTGGGCCGGGGCCCTCATCCCGATCTACCCGGCCACCACCAAGCTGGAGTCCTGGAAGATCGCCAAGGCGGTCGACGCGGTGCTCCCCAGCGCGGCGGACGCCGTCGACCCGCTGCCGCCCGCCCTGCGTGAGGGCCGCGGCCTGACCGGCCTCCCGGACGCCCTGCGCAAGATCCACCGGCCGCGCACCAAGGCCGACATCGCCGACGCCCGCGACCGGCTCAAGTGGGACGAGGCGTTCGTCCTCCAGGTCGCCCTCGCCCGCCGCCGGTACGCCGACACCCAACTGCCCGCCGCGGCGCGGAAACCGGTGCCCGGCGGACTGCTGGACGCCTTCGACGCCAAGCTTCCGTTCACCCTCACCGAGGGTCAGGAGAAGGTCTCCAAGGAGATCTTCGACGACCTGGCCACCGAGCACCCCATGCACCGCCTGCTCCAGGGCGAGGTGGGCTCCGGCAAGACCATGGTGGCGCTGCGGGCGATGCTCGCCGTCGTCGACGCGGGAGGCCAGGCCGCCATGCTCGCGCCGACGGAGGTGCTCGCCCAGCAGCACCACCGGTCCGTCACCGAGATGATGGGCGAGCTGGCCGAGGGCGGCATGCTCGGCGGCGCAGAGCACGCCACCAAGGTCGTGCTCCTCACCGGCTCCATGAGCGCCGCCGCCCGCCGGCAGGCGCTGCTCGACCTGGTCACCGGCGAGGCGGGCATCGTCATCGGCACGCACGCGCTGATCGAGGACAAGGTCCAGTTCCACGACCTGGGCCTGGTCGTCGTCGACGAACAGCACCGCTTCGGCGTCGAGCAGCGCGACGCCCTGCGCGGCAAGGGCAAGCAGCCGCCACACCTGCTCGTCATGACCGCCACGCCCATCCCGCGCACGGTCGCCATGACCGTCTTCGGCGACCTGGAGACCTCCGTCCTCGACCAGCTGCCCGCCGGCCGCTCGCCGATCGCCAGCCATGTCGTCCCGGCCGCCGACAAGCCGCACTTCCTGGCCCGCGCCTGGGAGCGGGTCCGCGAGGAGGTGGAGAACGGCCACCAGGCGTATGTGGTCTGCCCCCGCATCGGCGACTCCATCGACGAGGCGCCCGAGCCCAAGAAGAAGTCCCCGGAGGACGAGGCGGAGAAGCGGCCCCCGCTCGCCGTCCTGGACGTCGCCGACCAGCTCGCCAAGGGCCCGCTCGCCGGTCTGCGTGTCGAGGTACTCCACGGCAGGATGGCGCCCGACGACAAGGACGCCGTCATGCGCCGTTTCGCCGCCGGCGACGCCGACGTCCTGGTCGCCACGACCGTCATCGAGGTCGGTGTGAACGTCCCCAACGCCACCGCCATGGTGATCATGGACGCGGACCGCTTCGGCGTCTCCCAGCTGCACCAGCTGCGCGGCCGCGTGGGCCGCGGCTCCGCCCCGGGCCTGTGCCTGCTGGTCACCGAGATGCCCGAGGCGAGCCCCGCCCGGCAGCGCCTCGCCGCCGTCGCCTCCACCCTCGACGGCTTCGAGCTCTCCCGCATCGACCTCGAACAGCGCCGCGAGGGCGACGTCCTCGGCCAGGCCCAGTCCGGTGTCCGCTCCAGCCTCCGCATGCTCGCCGTCATCGACGACGAGGAGATCATCGCCGCCGCCCGCGAGGAGGCGGTGGCCGTCGTCGGCGCCGACCCGGAGCTGGAGCACCTCCCGGAGCTGCGCACCGCCCTGGACGCCCTGCTCGACAAGGAGCGCGAGCAGTACCTGGAGAAGGGCTGACCGGCGCACATCCTGGTGGAGCCCATATCGTGGAGTCACCAGCATCCACAGGACGGCAAGGACCTCAGATGACCCGCGTGATCGCCGGTGCGGCCGGCGGACGCCGCCTGGCCGTGCCGCCGGGCAACGGCACCCGCCCCACCTCCGACCGGGCACGTGAGGGGCTGTTCTCCACCTGGGAGGCGCTCCTCGGGACGCTCGACGGCATCCGGATCGCCGATCTGTACGCCGGGTCCGGCGCCGTCGGCCTGGAGGCGCTCTCCCGGGGCGCCGCCCATGCCCTGCTCGTCGAGTCCGACCAGCGGGCCGCCCGCACGGTCCGGGAGAACGTCAGGGCGCTCGGCCTGCCCGGCGCCGAGGTCCGCGCCGGCAAAGCCGAACAGATCGTGACAAGTGCGTCGCCCTCGGCCCCGTACGACGTCGTCTTCCTCGACCCGCCGTACGCCGTGTCCGACGACGATCTTGGCGAGATCCTCCTCACACTCCGCACCAAAGGCTGGCTCGCCGACGATGCGCTCGTCACCGTGGAGCGCAGCACCAGGGGCGGAGAATTCACCTGGCCGGACGGTTTCGAACCGCTACGGACCCGTCGCTACGGCGAGGGAACGTTTTGGTACGGTCGCGCCGCCTCTATGTGCGAAGACGCACGATGACCGGTTCGGAGAGCGAGGGACTTCAGTTGCGCCGCGCAGTCTGTCCGGGGTCGTTCGACCCCATCACCAACGGACACCTCGACATCATCGCCCGCGCCTCCAAGCTGTACGACGTCGTCCACGTCGCGGTGATGATCAACCAGTCCAAGAAGGGCCTGTTCACCGTCGAGGAGCGGATGGAGCTCATCCGCCAGGTCACCGGTGAGTACGGCAACGTGAAGGTGGAGTCCCACCACGGCCTGCTCGTCGACTTCTGCAAGGAGCGCGACATCCCCGCCATCGTGAAGGGGCTGCGCGCCGTCAGCGACTTCGACTACGAGCTCCAGATGGCCCAGATGAACAACGGCCTCTCCGGTGTCGAGACGCTCTTCGTCCCCACCAACCCCACCTACAGCTTCCTGTCCTCCTCCCTGGTCAAGGAGGTCGCCGCCTGGGGCGGTGACGTCTCGCACCTCCTGCCGCCCGTCGTCCACGAGGCCCTGGTCAAGCGCCTCGGCGAGAAGTGAGCAACTGACAGCCCGTCACCCGGTGTCGGGCCGTGGCCCACTGGCCTTACAGTCGTCCCGTCCGTCTCCAATCCGGCTGTAGAGAGTGGCGAGCACACGGTGGACGTGCAGAAGAAGCTCGACGAGATCGTCGAGACGGTCGCGAGCGCCCGTTCCATGCCCATGTCGGCCTCCTGCGTGGTCAACCGCGCCGAGCTGCTCGCGATGCTCGACGAGCTGCGCCAGGCCCTGCCGGGCTCGCTGGCCCAGGCCCAGGAGCTGATCGGCGGCCGTGAGCAGCTGGTGGAGCAGGCCCGCCAGGAGGCCGAGCGGATCATCGAGGCGGCCCACGCCGAACGCGGCTCGCTGATCTCCGACACCCAGGTCGCCCGCCAGTCCCAGGAGGAGGCCGACCGCATCCTCGCCGAGGCCCGCCGGGAGGCCGAGGAGATCCGCGCCGAGGCCGACGACTACGTCGACTCCAAGCTCGCCAACTTCGAGGTCGTCCTCACCAAGACCATCGGCTCCGTCGACCGCGGCCGCGAGAAGCTCCTCGGACGGGGCCCCGGCCTCGACGACCAGGGGTACGCGGACGAGGACGCCCCCGAGTACAGCGCCGACCCGCAGACCCTGATCCGGCGCGCGGACGAGTACGTCGACGCCAAGATCAGCGCCTTCGAGGCGGTGCTGACCAAGACCCTGGAGGCGGTCGGGCGCGGGCGCCAGAAGCTGCACGGCCGGATCGCCACCGACGACCTCGGCGCCCACATGGCCGCCCAGGACGCGGCGGGCGCCGCCCGGCAGCACACCAGCGACGCCGACTACCTGGCGGGCCTCGCCGAGCTGGCCGACCCCGAGCCGGGCCGGCAGCCCGTCCAGCCGCCCGCGCCGGCCTACACCCCCGCCCAGCAGCAGCCCGACCCGTACGCCTACCAGCCCCAGGACGCCGGCTACGGCTACCAGCAGGACCCGTACGCGTACCAGGGCTACGACCAGAGCGGGCAGCAGGTCCAGGGCTACGACCAGCAGCCGTACCCGTACGAACAGCAGCCCCAGCAGCCCCACCAGCCCCAGACCGCCGCGCTCGACGAGACGAGCTTCTTCGACACGAGCATGATCGACCTGGACCAGCTCCGTCAGTACGAGCAGGGTCACGGGCAGGGGCGCTGACCCGACCGGATTGGGCTGTGAGCGAAGCGTCCAGTATCCTGGCTCTTCGGTCGCGAGTACGTCCGCGATCCCGCGTGCCCGCGTCGGCCCACATTCCGACGCCGAGCACCCCCCGAACGATTCCGAAAGCAGGAAAAGCCCTGAGTACGCGCCTCGACCACCGCAACCCCCTCGTGTTCGACACGCACGAGCTGGGTCGGCGTCCCGGTGCCCTCCAGCGGCTGTCCCGCACGGTCGAGGCCCCCGTGGACCTCGGCATCGACGGAGTCATCGGCGTACCCCAGGGCTCGCCCGTCGAGCTGGACCTCCGCCTCGAGTCGGTCATGGAAGGGGTGCTTGTCACAGGCACCGCCCGTGCGTCGGCCGAGGGGGAGTGCGTAAGGTGTCTGGAGCCGCTGCGCCAGGAGGTTGCGGCGGACTTCCAGGAGATGTTCTCGTACCCCGACACCGACGACCGGGGCCACCGCAAGGCGGCCGCGGACGACGATGCCGAGGACGACGAGGACATGACCCCCCTCGAGGACGGCATGTTCGACCTCGAGCCCGTGCTGCGTGATGCGGTGGTGCTCGCACTGCCGATGCAGCCGGTGTGCCGGGAGGACTGTGCAGGGTTGTGCGCCGAATGCGGAGCCAACCTGAACGAGAACCCGGACCACCACCATGACGCCGTCGACATTCGTTGGGCGGCACTGCAGGGACTCGCCGATTCACTCGGGACCGGCGAGAAGGACAACATGGGCGGCGCCGAAGCGGGCGTCGACGAGAAGCAGGAGAAGTAGCCGTGGCTGTTCCGAAGCGGAAGATGTCGCGCAGCAACACGCGCCACCGCCGGTCGCAGTGGAAGGCTGCGGTCCCCACCCTGGTTTCGTGTGAGCGTTGCCAGGAGCCGAAGCAGCAGCACATCGCGTGCCCGAGCTGCGGCACGTACAACAAGCGCCAGGTCCTCTCGGTCTGAGCGGGCTGGTGAGAGGCACCGTGTCTAGCCACAAAACGGCGGATGACGCCAAGAAGCAGGCGGAGAACACGGCCTCGTCCCACACGCTTCTGGAAGGGCGGCTCGGGTACCACCTCGAGTCCGCCCTTCTGGTGCGTGCGCTGACCCACCGTTCGTACGCGTACGAGAACGGCGGCCTGCCCACCAACGAGCGCCTGGAGTTCCTCGGGGACTCCGTGCTCGGCCTGGTGGTCACGGACACGCTGTACCGCACCCACCCCGACCTGCCCGAAGGCCAGCTGGCCAAGTTGCGGGCCGCGGTGGTCAACTCGCGTGCGCTGGCGGAGGTCGGCCGCGGCCTCGACCTGGGCTCCTTCATCCGGCTGGGCCGGGGCGAAGAAGGCACCGGAGGCCGGGACAAGGCATCCATCCTCGCCGACACCCTCGAAGCGGTGATCGGCGCGGTCTATCTCGACCAGGGCCTCGAAGCGGCGTCCGAGCTGGTGCACCGGCTCTTCGACCCGCTGATCGAGAAGTCCTCGAACCTCGGCGCCGGCCTGGACTGGAAGACCAGCCTCCAGGAACTCACCGCGGCCGAGGGCCTCGGCGTTCCGGAGTACCTGGTCACCGAGACCGGACCGGACCACGAGAAGACCTTCACTGCTGCTGCCCGCGTCGGTGGTGTCTCGTACGGCACCGGCACCGGCCGCAGCAAGAAGGAAGCGGAGCAGCAGGCGGCGGAGGCCGCCTGGCGGGCCATCCGGGCCGCCGCGGACGAGCGTGAGGCGGCGGCGAAGGCCGCGGCCGAATCCGGCTCGGACACCGGCGCGGGCGTCGGTGACGACACCGCATTCGGAACTGACACCGCTTCCGGAACCGGCGCCGATTCCGGCCCCGGCTCCGGCTCCGAAGAGGTCGCCGACACCTCTTCGGTCTCCGAAGCCTCACAGGCCACGGCCTGAGCTGTTCGCTTCCACCCCGTCGCACCTCCAGTGCGGCGGGGTTTTCCCCATGACCCGTCACCGCCGCCCCCGTGACCGCGTGACGCCATGAACCCATGAAGGAGTGCCGTGCCCGAGCTGCCCGAGGTGGAAGTCGTTCGGCGCGGCCTGGAGCGCTGGGTCAGTGGCCGGACCGTCTCCGACGTCCAGGTCCTGCACCCGCGGGCCGTACGGCGGCACCTCGCAGGCGGCGAGGACTTCGCCGCCCGGCTGACGGGGCACCGCTTCGGCGTCGCGCGGCGCCGCGGGAAGTACCTGTGGCTGCCGCTGGACGACGCCGACGCGTCCGTGCTCGGGCACCTGGGCATGAGCGGGCAGTTGCTCGTGCAGCCGGAGGGCGCGGCGGACGAGAAGCACCTGCGGATCCGTATCCGCTTCGCGGACGCGCTCGGTACGGAACTCCGCTTCGTCGACCAGCGCACCTTCGGCGGACTCTCCCTCCATGAGAACACCCCCGACGGGCTGCCCCAGGCCATCGCGCACATCGCCCGCGACCCCCTGGACCCGGACTTCGACGAGGCCGCCTTCCACACGGCACTGCGTCTGCGACGCACGACCGTCAAGCGGGCCCTGCTCGACCAGTCGCTGATCAGCGGCGTCGGCAACATCTACGCGGACGAGGCGCTGTGGCGCGCCCGCCTCCACTACGACCGCCCCACCGCGAGCCTGACCCGCCCCCGCTCCACCGAACTGCTCGGGCACGTACGGGACGTCATGACGGCCGCGCTCGCGGTCGGCGGCACCAGCTTCGACAGCCTGTACGTCAACGTCAACGGCGAGTCCGGCTACTTCGACCGGTCCCTGGACGCCTACGGCCGCGAGGGTGAGCCCTGCCGGAGGTGCGGCACCCCGATGCGCCGCCGCGCCTGGATGAACCGCTCCAGCTACTTCTGCCCGCGCTGTCAGCGCCCGCCGCGCCCGGCGCCGCCGCTCACCTCGTCGTAACGCTCCCGGGCCGCGAGGACCTCCGGCATCCGGCCCTCGACCAGCTCGATCAGCCCGAGGAGCCGCTCGGCGACGTCCCGCCCGAGCGGCGTCAGCTCGTAGTCGACACGTGGCGGGTTCGTCGGCTGGGCCTCGCGGTGGACCAGGCCGTCCCGCTCCAGGGCGTGCAGCGTCTGGGAGAGCATCTTCTCGCTCACCCCGTCGACGCGCCGCCGCAGCTCGTTGAAGCGGCAGCCGCCCTCGTACAGGGCGCCCAGGGTCAGGCTGCCCCACCGTCCCGTCACATGCTCCAGCGTGCCGCGCGAGGGGCACTGCCGGGAGAAGACGTCGAACGCCGGACGGTCATCCATGCCCGCCAGCGTACTGCGGAGGCTACGCGCGTCGGCCTCGGACGATCAGAAGCCGAAGAAGTGACTGGTGGAGTCCCCGACCTGCACCAATCTAACTGATCAACTCGGTGACCAGTGGCGGAGCTGTCGTCGGTTGTCAGCGTTGGTCATGGTTGGGCGCTCTTTCACGGCCCAGATAGGGCCCGGAGAAGCTCCCAAGAGTGGTGCAGGCGGTCACTTCCGCCGCTGCCCTTGCTGCGCCTTCGGCTTCGGTGGCTTGGCGACCCCGTACAAGTTCGCCGCCTGCCCTCTTCGTTGAAATCTATCCCGGGCGGCAGCGACAGTGGACTTGGGTGCCACCGTCCCGGCGTCCTTGGCCAACTGCGCGGCTTTCTCGTGCTTCATGTGCAAGTCAACGGGGCTAGCGACTCCAGGGAGAGTGGCTAGCCTCTTCGCGTTCTTGCCCTCACGCCATCCCACATAGATGCCAAGGCCGAGAAGGAGTGCTCCTGCGCCAGCGAAGAGGAGCGTGAAAGTCACGGACATGCGTCACCCACTTGCGGATAGCCAGACAGCATAGGTACCACAGGCAACAGTCAGAATGAATAGCAATACTGTCACGGTCACGAGGGTGCCCGACGGGGTGTACCCACTCAAAGCGCTCAAACGCTGGCTGTACCCCACGCAAGGAAGCATGAACACGGCAGCCGCCGCCAAGACGATCTTGCGGGCATTGGGGCGCCCTGGCACTTCACTGGTTAGAAGGTCGGCACTGCCCCCGATCATGATCACCACCCCGGACAAAAGGAACTCGACACCGCCAAACACTCGGGCCGGAGTCTGATTTCCAGTGCCGGTGATCATCGCCCAGCTAACAACGATCAGTGATGCCATAGTGGCACTCAGGGACCAAACACAGACTCGGGTCAGCCGTTGCGCTGTAGAGGTATTGAACACATGGGGCTCCCGTTAAGCACTGACCTTCCCAGCCGCAAGAGAAGTGGAACGGACACTGCATTCCTAGGAGGACCGTAAGCCTGAAGGCAGTGCCGCGCATGCCGGTCGGTCGTGGCAGCGAGGTCGGTGGAGCGGCTTTGGGCGGGAGCTGCCATGGGGCGAGTGATCATGGCCCCGTAAGCTGATGGCGCGTCGGGCAGTCTGTGGACCTGCCGGTAAAGCACGACGTTGGGGCCATGATCTTAGAGGCTCGCCCCATGGTGGCTGCCTAAAGCCGTGGAGCCGACCGGCCCCAGCCACAGCGGGCTACCGTCTCGCATCTGGCGTGTTCGATCTAGGGCATGTATCGAAAGTGCGTGCGGCGAAATGGTGTGGCGTAGTACTCCTGGGGAGTCTCAGGCACGTCTGTTCTCACTTGGAGTTGTCGATGGCCGTTCGCCGTGTCGTACCCAATGTCCAGTCGGGGGCTACGCAGGAGAGCCGGGAGTTCTACGGCCTGCTCGGCTTCGAGGAGGTCATGAATCACGGCTGGATCATGACGCTGGCTTCCCCGTCCAGTCCGGCGGCGCAGGTCAGCTTCATGTCCAGCGACAAGACCGCGCCGGTGACGCCGGACATGAGTGTCGAGGTGGATGATGTGGACGCGGCCTATGCGGTCATGCGGGAGAGCGGTGCGGAGATCGTGCACCCCTTGCAGGACGAGGAGTGGGGAGTGCGCCGGTTCTTTGTCCGTGACCCCAACGGCCGGGTGGTCAACGTGCTGGGCCACCGCTGACGATCTTCCCGGTCGTGGGTGAAGGTGCTGGTCACAGCCACTCGTTGATGGCCGCGACGAGGACGGTTGCTTCGTAGCGGACGGCGAGCTTCTCATAGCGGGTGGCCACCGCCCGGTGCCTCTTGAGGCGGTTGATGCCACACTCGACCGCGTGCCGCTCTCGGTAGTCGCTCTTGTCGAACGCCGGCGGCCGACCGCCGCGGGAGCCGCGCTTCCTGCGGTTGCGGACGTGGTCGGCCTTGTCCGGGATGGTGCAGTGGATTCCCTGACGCCGCAGGTAGGCGCGGTTCTTGCGGGAGGCGTACGCCTTGTCGGCCCGCACCCGGTCGGGGCGGGTGCGCGGCCTGCCCAGCCCGATGCGACGCACCCGGATTCTCTTCAGGACCGGCTCGAACTGCGGGGAGTCCCCGCGCTGCCCGGCCGTGATCACGATCGACATGGGTTTCTGGCCCTGCTCGACGGCCAGGTGCAGCTTGGTGGTCGGGCCGCCGCGCGAGCGTCCGAGCCCGTGATCGTCGGCTCGGTGACAAGACCGCCGGGCGGCTCCTTCTGCAGGTCCCCCTTTTCCGCGCCCCGGCGGCGTGCTGGTGGGCCCGGCAAACGGTGGAGTCGACGCTGATGTCCCAGGTGATGAGGTTTTTGGCGTCGGCCTGGGCCTGCAGCTCGGCGAAGACGCGCTGCCAGGTGCCGTCCCGCTGCCAGCGCCGGAACAGGTCGTACACCCGGCCCCAAGGCCCGTACCGCTCCGGGACATCCCGCCACGGCGTCCCGGTCCGCGTCCGCCACCGTATGCCGTCGATCAGCTGCACGTCTCGACGGTGTTCACCGCTGCCGTTGAGGACCGGATCATCAGGGCGAACCCATGCAGCGCCCGGTCGGTCAAGGCTCCGCGGCTCGACCCCCGCAAGGTCAAGCCCTGGCCTGCGGAGCGTGTGATGGCGGTCCGCGCGGCCCTGCCCGAACGGTACCAAGCACTGGTGGACCCGGCCGCTGGCTGCGGCCTCCGTCAGGGTGAGGTGTTCGGCCTGGCCGTTGAGGACGTCGATTTCCTCGGCGGCCTGGTCCATGTGGTCCGGCAAGTGAAGCTGCTGCGCAACCGACCGGCGTTCGCGCCGCCGAAGGTGGCAAAGAGCGGGACGTCCCTCTGCCCGAGTCGATAGCCTTCGCGCTCGCCGGTCATCTGACGCGTTTCCCGGCCGCTGAGGTGACGCTGCCCTGGAAGACCTTGGACGGTCCTTCGGTGACTGCCGCCCTCATCTTCCGCAGCCCGGAGGGACTGGCCCTCAACCGCAACCGGTTCAACGACCGCGAGTGGCGCCCAGCTCTCCGCGCTGCCGGCATACCTACGGGGCCGGACAACGGCATGCACGCCCTACGGCACTTCTACGCATCCGTGCTGCTCGATGCGGGCGAGAGCATCAAGGCTCTCAGCGAATACCTGGGCCACCACGATCCCGGCTTCACGCTGCGGACGTACACGCACCTGATGCCGTCCAGCCAGACCCGTACACGGGCCGCCGTGGATGCGGTCTTCGGAGCCGCAGGGACTACGGATGACGGCCCCGAGACGGCCCAGCGGGGCTGATAGCGCTCTGACCAGCGCTTATCTCAAAAGCCGAAGTTCTGGGTCCACCAGGGGCCGCCCTCGGCGAAGTGCACGCCGACGCCGATCCGCGTGTAGTCGCAGTTGAGGATGTTGGCGCGGTGGCCGTCGCTGTTCATCCAGGACTCCATCACGGCCTTGGCGTCCGCCTGGCCGCGGGCGATGTTCTCCGCCGCCAGGCCCTCGACGCCCGCCTTCGCGGCGCGGTCCCAGGGCGTGGCCCCGTCGGGGTCGGTGTGCGAGAAGAAGCCGCGCTCGGCCATGTCCTTGCTGTACGCGCCGGCCAGCGCCGCCAGGGAGCGGGAGGCCTGTACCGGGCTGCAGCCCACCTTGGCGCGCTCGGCGTTGACCAGGCTCACCACCGTGGCCTCGGCGACCGCCTCGCGACTGGTGTCGGCGGCGGCAGCGGCGGAGGACGGCACGGAGGACGGGACCGAGGACGGGACCGAGGACGGGACCGGAGGGGCCTTGGGCCGCTCGACGGTCCGCTCGGGCGTGGGTGACACGCTCTTGCCGGCCGGCTCGGAGGCCGTCTTCTTCGGCGCCGGGGCCTTCGTCTGCTTCGGCGGCGCGGAGGAGGACGGCTTGGACGGCGTCGGCGCGGGGGCCTTGGAGGGGGCGAGCGTCCGCTCGGCGCTCCGGCTGGCGGCGGTGGAGGGGCGTTCGGGCGTGGCACTGGATCCGCCCTGCGTGTTCAGCTCGGGGGAGCCCCCGGCGTGTACGCGCTCGCCCGAGCCGCTGCCACCGATGGTGAAGGTGTCGCCACCGGGCAGCAGGCCGGAGGCCACGGCGACGGCGCCGACCGCCATCGCGGCGGAGGCGCCGAGCAGCCCGGTGCGTACGGGCACCACGGCCCGCTTCTTCCGGTGGCGTCCCATCTCCTGTGCCTTCCTGCTTCGACGTCCGGTCCGTACGTCAAGGTCATTCGGTCACTCGCCCGAACGGGTGAGGCTCATTTCGTCGGGACTGTACGCCATGACGCGTGGGGGAGAAGTGATCCGAGTGCAATTGGCCGGTTAGCGTGCAGCCATGAACGAAGACGCACGGCTCACCGCCTGGGTACGCGGTCGAGTACAAGGAGTGGGCTTCCGCTGGTTCACCAGGGCAAACGCCCTGGAGATCGGCGGTCTCACCGGTTTCGCCCTCAATCTGGAGGACGGCAGGGTGCAGGTCGTGGCCGAGGGGCCGAGTGAGAATTGCCACCGTTTGCTCGAGTGGCTTCGCTCCGGCGACACACCCGGGAACGTGGACGGCGTCACCGAGATCTGGGACACCCCGCGCGGCGGGTACGACGGCTTCGCGATCCGCTGACGATCTTCGTCTCGGAGCCGGCCGGGGTCCACGCACCGGGAGCCGGCGGAGCTGCCGCCGGCATGTGCGTACGGCAGAAATGACCTGGTGGTTGCCAAGAATCGCTTGTCATGCCAGGCTGCGCGGGTAAGGATGATCCAAAGGTCCTCGAAGGATCGTCCGGACGCCCCTGGGCACCGCAGCGAGAGGCGCCGCCGCACCATCCGCGGCCGCAGACCCCCCGGTTGCCCCTTGATGCGGGGCGTGATCGTGTTGACCGTCAAACTTTTTGGTGAGACTCTGGAAGCCCCGCGCACCTTAGCTGTTCGGCAGTGAAGAACGCAGCGGCACCCAACACTGCCGGACACCGCGGGTGCGAATCCCTCACGACCCACACCGCTTCGGTCGGTCACTCAGTGTGGAGGACCAAAAGTCATGGCAAAGGCGCTTCTCGGTTATGTCGGCGGTTCCGACCCGCGACTTCTCGCCGAGATGCGACGGCTTCAGCAGCGCGTCCAGGACCTCGAGTCCGAGCTCGTACGGATTCAGTCCGAGAACGACGCGCTGAACGCCGCCGCACACAGCGAGTCGCTGCTCGACGGCATCGACATCGACGTACCCAAGGCGGAGCCTGCGCTCACCTGATCCCAGCCCCCGTCGGCAAGGCCCGTATCGGCACGTCGGTAGCGGGCAGGGTGAGAAACACTCTCGCGAGATATGCAAGGGACGCTTCGGCGTCCCTTCTTTCTTTTCCTTCCCCCCGCCGTCATGGGCGTCCCACTGATCCTTAACCTCTGATGTGCCCTGGCCGTTCATGAGGCAAACGGGAAGCGGCAGGTAAAGTCCGGGGGCGTGCACCTCAAGGCCCTGACCCTGCGCGGTTTCAAGTCGTTCGCCTCCGCCACCACCCTCCGGTTCGAACCGGGAATCACGTGCGTCGTGGGGCCGAACGGGTCGGGCAAGTCCAATGTGGTGGACGCGCTCTCCTGGGTCATGGGGGAACAGGGAGCCAAGTCGCTGCGCGGCGGCAAGATGGAGGACGTCATCTTCGCCGGGACGACCGGCCGGCCGCCGCTCGGCCGTGCCGAGGTCTCCCTCACGATCGACAACTCCGATGGCGCGCTGCCCATCGACTACGCCGAAGTCACCATCACGCGGATCATGTTCCGGGGCGGCAGCAGTGAATACCAGATCAATGGCGACACCTGCCGGTTGCTCGATATCCAAGATCTCCTCAGCGACTCCGGTATCGGCCGGGAAATGCACGTCATCGTCGGGCAGGGGCAGCTCGACTCCGTCCTGCACGCCGACCCTATGGGCCGCCGGGCGTTCATCGAGGAGGCCGCCGGCGTCCTCAAGCACCGCAAGCGCAAGGAGAAGGCGCTGCGGAAGCTGGACGCGATGCAGGCCAACCTCGCCCGCGTGCAGGATCTCACCGACGAGCTGCGCCGCCAGCTCAAGCCGCTCGGGCGGCAGGCCGCCGTGGCGCGGCGGGCCGCCGTCATCCAGGCCGACCTGCGCGACGCCCGGCTGCGGCTGCTCGCCGACGACCTCGTACGCCTCCGGGAGGCGCTGAACGCCGAGATCGCCGACGAGGCCGCGCTGAAGGAGCGCAAAGAGCGGGCCGAGGCCGAGCTGAAGGCGGCCCTCGCCCGGGAGTCGGAGCTGGAGGACGAGGTGCGGCGCCTCGTCCCACGGCTCCAGCGCGCCCAGCAGACCTGGTACGAGCTGTCGCAGCTGGCCGAGCGGGTGCGCGGCACCGTCTCGTTGGCCGATGCGCGGGTGAAGAGCGCCACCGCCCCGCCGGTGGAGGAGCGGCGCGGCCGCGACCCCGAGGACCTGGAGCGGGAAGCCGCCCGGATCCGCGAGCAGGAGGCGGAACTGGAGGCCGCGCTGGAGGCGGCCGAGCGGGCCCTGGAGGACACCGTCGCCCACCGCGCCGAACTGGAGCGGGAGCTGGCGGTGGAGGAGCGGCGCCTGAAGGACGTGGCGCGGGCGATCGCCGACCGGCGCGAGGGCCTGGCCCGGCTGCGCGGCCAGGTGGGCGCGGCCCGCTCGCGCGCCGCCTCCGCACAGGCCGAGATCGACCGGCTGGCCGCCGCCCGCGACGAGGCACAGGAGCGGGCGGTCGCCGCGCAAGAGGAGTACGAGGCGCTCAAGGCGGAGGTCGACGGGCTGGACGCCGGCGACGCCGAGCTCGCCGAGCAGCATGAGGCGGCCAAGCGGGAGCTCGCCGACGCGGAGGCCACGCTCACCGCCGCCCGGGAGGCCGCGACCGCCGCGGAACGGAAGCGGGCCGCCCTGGCCGCGCGGCACGAGGCCCTGGCGCTGGGCCTTCGCCGCAAGGACGGGACGGGCGCGCTGCTGGGCGCCGCCGACCGCCTCGCCGGTCTGCTGGGCCCTGCCGCCGAGCTGCTCACCGTGACGCCCGGGTACGAGGTGCCGGTCGCCGCCGCCCTGGGCGCGGCCGCCGATGCGATCGCCGTGCGGGACCCGGCGACGGCCGCCGAGGCCATCCGGCTGCTGCGCAAGCAGGACGCGGGGCGCGCCGCGCTGCTGCTGGGCGGCCTGCCGGGCGGTGTCGACGGTGACGTACGCGAGGAGGGCCGTACGTACGCCGTGGACCTGGTGCGCGGGCCCGAGGAGCTGATGCCGGCCGTGCGGCGCCTGTTGCGGGACGTCGTGGTCGTCGCCACCCTGGAGGACGCCGAGGACCTGGTGTACGCCCGCCCCGGGCTCGTCGTCGTCACCGCCGAGGGCGACGTCCTCGGGGCGCACTTCGCGCACGGCGGGTCGGCCGGGGCGCCCAGCCTGCTGGAGGTGCAGGCCTCCGTCGACGAGGCCGCCGCCGAGCTGGCCGAGCTGGCCGTGCGGTGCGAGGAACTGGCCGCGGCGCACGCCGGGGCCACCGAGCGGCGCCGCGCCGCGGCCGCGCGGGTCGAGGAGCTGGCCGAGCGGCGACGCGCGGCCGACCGGGAGAAGTCGTCCGTGGCCCAGGCGCTCGGCCGGCTCTCCGGGCAGGCCCGGGGCGCCGCGGGCGAGGCCGAGCGGACCGCCGCGGCCGCCGCCCGCGCACAGGAGGCCCTGGAGA
Source organism: Streptomyces sp. NPDC000229 (assembly GCF_040300825.1). NCBI lineage: Bacteria > Bacillati > Actinomycetota > Actinomycetes > Kitasatosporales > Streptomycetaceae > Streptomyces > Streptomyces sp. NPDC000229. The sequence continues at coordinate 11,667 of NZ_JBEPEL010000057.1, read as the reverse complement.
AGGCCACCGAGGAGGCCGAGGAGCTGGCCGAGCGGCTGCTGGTCGCCGAAGAGGCGGCCCCCTTCGGGGACGGGGGGGAGGAGGAGCCCGACACCTCGGTGCGCGACCGGCTCGCCGCCGACGGCGCGAACGCCCGGCAGACCGAGATGGAGGCCCGCCTCCAGGTCCGTACGCACGAGGAGCGGGTCAAGGGACTGGCGGGGCGCGCCGACTCCCTCGACCGGGCCGCCCGCGCGGAACGGGAGGCACGCGCGCGTGCCGAGCAGCGCCGCGCCCGGCTGCGCCACGAGGCCGAGGTCGCCGCGGCCGTCGCCGCCGGGGCCCGCCAGCTCCTCGCACACGTGGAGGTGTCCCTCGTACGGGCCGAGCGGGAACGGGCGGCGGCCGAGGCGGCGAAGGCGGCGCGCGAACAGGACCTGTCGGCGGCGCGCGCCCAGGGGCGGGAGCTGAAGGGCGAGCTGGACAAGCTCACCGACTCGGTGCACCGCGGTGAGGTGCTGGGTGCCGAGAAGCGTTTGCGCATCGAGCAGCTGGAGACCAGGGCGCTGGAGGAGCTGGGCGTGGAGCCCGCCGGGCTCGTCGCCGAATACGGCCCCGACCAGCTGGTTCCCCCGTCCCTGCCCGCCGAGGGGGAGGAGCTGCCCGACGACCCGGAACACCCGCGCAACCAGCCGAGACGTTTCGTCCGGGCCGAACAGGAGAAACGCCTGAAGTCGGCCGAACGGGCGTACCAACAGCTCGGCAAGGTGAATCCGCTGGCGCTGGAGGAGTTCGCGGCGCTGGAGGAACGCCACCAGTTCCTGTCCGAGCAGCTCGAGGACCTGAAGAAGACGCGGGCCGACCTCCTTCAGGTGGTCAAGGAGGTGGACGAACGCGTCGAGCAGGTCTTCACGGAGGCGTACCGCGACACGGCCCGGGAGTTCGAGGGGGTCTTCTCGCGGCTCTTCCCGGGTGGCGAGGGACGGCTCGTCCTGACGGACCCCGACAACATGCTCACCACGGGCGTGGACGTCGAGGCCCGCCCGCCCGGGAAGAAGGTCAAGCGGCTGTCGCTCCTGTCCGGCGGGGAGCGGTCACTGACGGCCGTCGCCATGCTGGTGTCGATCTTCAAGGCGCGGCCGAGCCCGTTCTATGTGATGGACGAGGTCGAGGCGGCGCTGGACGACACCAACCTCCAGCGGCTGATCCGGATCATGCAGGAGCTCCAGGAGAGCTCCCAGCTGATCGTGATCACGCACCAGAAGCGGACCATGGAGGTCGCCGACGCGCTCTACGGCGTCTCCATGCAGGGGGACGGCGTCTCCAAGGTCATCAGCCAGCGCCTTCGCTGAGCAACCCTGCCCGCGTCCGCAACCTCCCCTTGGCAGCTCCTTCAAGTACTGAACGCAAGCCGACACGCCGTGCGCTCAGATTCACAACCCAAAGACTCTTGACTTCGAAACTTGAAGGAATAGTCTCTGCAACGTTGCTTTTACCTTCAAGTGGTGGGCGGCGTGAAGTTGTGCGCCACTGGAAGGGCTCGCCCCCCATGCCCGGCGACGGCGCCGGGTACCAGGAGTTCACGTGACCAGCACAGCGCAGCCGCCGGCGTCGGGGGCCCGAGAGGCCCATCCCGACCACCTCGGCCATGTCATCTTCATCACGGCCGCCGCCGCGATGGGCGGATTCCTCTTCGGCTACGACAGCTCCGTCATCAACGGTGCCGTCGAGGCCATCCGCCACCGGTACGAGATCGGCTCCGGCACCCTCGCCCAGGTCATCGCCATCGCCCTGATCGGCTGCGCCGTCGGCGCCGCGACCGCCGGCCGGATCGCCGACCGCATCGGCCGCATCCGGTGCATGCAGATCGCCGCCGTCCTGTTCACCCTCAGCGCCGTCGGTTCCGCCCTGCCGTTCGCCCTCTGGGACCTGGCCATGTGGCGCGTGGTCGGCGGCTTCGCCATCGGCATGGCCTCGGTCATCGGCCCCGCCTACATCGCCGAAGTCGCCCCCGCCGCCTACCGCGGCCGGCTCGGCTCCTTCCAGCAGGCCGCCATCGTCGTGGGCATCGCCGTCTCCCAGCTGGTCAACTGGGCCATCCTCAACATGGCCGACGGCGACCAGCGCGGCGAGATCGCCGGCCTGGAGGCCTGGCAGTGGATGCTCGGCGTCATGGTCGTCCCGGCCGTGCTGTACGGCCTGCTCTCCTTCGCGATCCCCGAGTCGCCCCGCTTCCTGATCTCCGTGGGCCGCAAGGACAAGGCCAAGGAGGTCCTCTCCGAGGTCGAGGGCAAGGGCGTCGACCTGGACGCGCGCGTACTCGAGATCGAGAACGCCATGCGCCGTGAGCACAAGTCGAGCTTCCGTGACCTGCTCGGCAGTCGCTTCGGCTTCCTGCCGATCGTCTGGGTCGGTATAGGCCTGTCCGTCTTCCAGCAGCTCGTCGGCATCAACGTCGCGTTCTACTACTCCTCGACGCTGTGGCAGTCGGTCGGCATCGACCCGTCGAGCTCGTTCTTCTACTCGTTCACCACGTCGATCATCAACATCATCGGCACCGTGATCGCGATGGTCCTGGTGGACCGGGTCGGCCGCAAGCCGCTCGCCCTCGTCGGCTCCGCCGGTATGGCGGTCGCCCTCGCCTTCGAGGCCTGGGCCTTCTCCGCCGACCTCGTCGGCGGCAAGCTGCCGGAGACCCAGGGCGTCGTCGCCCTGATCGCGGCCCACCTCTTCGTGCTCTTCTTCGCCCTCTCGTGGGGCGTGGTGGTCTGGGTCTTCCTCGGCGAGATGTTCCCCAACCGGATCCGCGCCGCGGCCCTGGGCGTCGCCGCCTCCGCGCAGTGGATCGCCAACTGGGCCATCACCGCGAGCTTCCCGTCCCTGGCGGACTGGAACCTCTCCGGGACGTACGTCATCTACACGGTCTTCGCCGTGCTCTCCATCCCCTTCGTGCTCAAGTACGTGAAGGAGACCAAGGGCAAGGCGTTGGAGGAGATGGGCTAATCCCCGCTGCCCCTCTCCTCGATCACGGAACTGCCCCGGTTCAGGCCCCGACGGCCTTGAGCCGGGGCAGTACGTGTTCGCCGAGCAGGTGCAGGGAGCGCCATCCCTCGTCGACGGGCATCCCCCCGCACAGCGGATGCAGTACGAGGCCGCCGGCGCCCAGCGCCAGGCACTCCTCGGGCGTCACCACCCGGTACACCCCCTCCGCCCGCAACTCCTGAACCGTCGCCGCCCGCGACCGCACCGCCGAGCGGATGCCCTCCGACTGCCACGAGGCGTACGTCCGCGCCTCGTGCAGGAAGTGCTTCCCGTACAGCGCCCACGTCCGGTCCGGGTCCTCCGACAGGTGCAGCAGCGGTGTCGTGGCGTCCGGCATCAGGCAGAAGCCCTCCGTCCCGTACGCGGCGCACTGCTCGTGGTAGTACGCCTCCAGCTCCGGCAGGTGCGCGCTCGGGAAGAACGGCAGCCCGAAGCGGGCCGCCCGCCGGGCCGCCGGCCGTGACGAACCGCCCACCAGCAGCAGCGGACGCGGCTGCGTGCAAGGGCGCGGAGTGACCCGTACGGTACGGCCCCGATATGTGAACTCCTCGCCCGTCCACGCCTTCAGCACCGTCTCCAGCAGCAGGTCCTGGAGCTGCCCGCGCCGGTCCCAGTCGACGCCGTGGGCCGCGTACTCCTCCGGCCGGTAGCCGATCCCCGCGACCGTCACCAGCCGCCCCTTCGACAGCAGGTCCAGTACGGCGACCTCCTCCGCCAGCCGCAGCGGATCGTGCAGCGGGCCGATCACCGCCGAGACGGTGACCGTGATCCGGCGGGTCGCGCCGAAGACCGCGCCGGCGAAGACGAAGGGGGAGGGCAGCCAGTTGTTCGCGGCGCCGTGGTGCTCCTCCGTCTGGACGGTGTCCACGCCGATGCCGTCGGCGTACGCGGCCATCTCCAGCGCCGCGCGGTAACGGTCCGCGAGCGCCTCGGGGGTCGCGCCCGGCGCGACGAGGTTGAACCGGACCACTGTGAAGGCCATGGGAAATCCCCCTCCGCCGGACGGTGTACCTGGCGAAGGGGGACGTTAGCTGACGTGACGTCAGATGCACATAGTGACGGACACGGGCTCGGGGTCGGGATCGGCGGCCGGCGCCTGCCGCGGGGTCCGCGGCAGCACGGCGTACAGCACGGCCGCCACCACGATCGTCACGAGCCAGCCCAGACCGTTCGCACCGATCCACGAACCGGCCAGCGGCCCGGCGAACCAGTCCACCTTCGTGAACAGCAGCCCCACCACCAGCGCCACACCCCACGCGGCCATCGCCTGCCACGCGAAACCGCCCCGGTACCAGTAGGCGCTCGTGCGCGTGGTGTCCATCAGCGCCTCGCCGTCGTACGACCTCCGGCGCAGCATGTCCACGCCGAAGACACCGATCCACGCCGAGAACGCCACCGCCAGCAGCGTCAGGAAGGAGATGAACGACCCGATGAAGCTGGTCGCCACCACCATCAGCAGGAACCCGAAGACCAGCGAGATCACCGCGTTCACGCTCACCGCCCAGGCGCGCGGCACCTTGATGCCCAGCGTCTGCGCGGTGAACCCGGCCGAGTACATCGACATCGAATTGATCAGCAGCATGCCGATCAGCGCGATCACCAGATACGGCACCGAGATCCACGCCGGCAGCAGCTCACCGATGAACGACACCGGGTCCTGCGCGGACGCCAGGCTCGGCGTCGACACCGCCATCACCGCGCCCATCAGCACCATCGGCAGCACCACGATCCCGGCGCCGCCGACCGTGGAGGCGACCATCGCCCTCGACGACGCCGTACGCGGCAGATAGCGGGTGAAGTCCGGGCCGGAGGGCACCCAGCTGATCCCGCCCGCCGCGATCGTGCCGATGCCCGCGATCATCATCGCCGTCGAACCGGCCGGCTTGGCGAAGACGGCACTCCAGTCGGTGTTGGCCACCAGGTAGACCAGCACCAGGATCGAGAAGGCACCGAAGAGGTAGGTCGACCACGTGCTGCACACCCGCAGCGCGTTGATGCCGAGCCCGGAGACCAGGAACGTCGCCGCCACGAACAGCAGCAGCGTGACGATGATCAGCGGGGTGCTGCTTCTGATGCCGAAGAGCAGGTCGAGGACGGTGAGGACGGCGTACGCGCCCGTGACCGCGTTGATCGTCTCCCAGCCCCAGCGGGCCACCCAGATCAGCGTCCCCGGGAAGAGGTTCCCGCGCTGCCCGAACACCGCGCGGGACAGCGCCATGCCGGGCGAACCGCCACGCTTGCCCGCGATGGAGATCAGGCCGACGATCCCGTACGAGAGGACCGGCGCGGCGATCGCGACGATCAGCACCTGCCAGAAGTTCAGGCCGTTGAAGACGATCAGGCCGGCGCCCATGGTGAGCAGCAGCACACTGATGTTCGCCGCGACCCAGGTGGGGAACAGCTCCCGGATGTGTCCGGTGCGCTCGGCATCGGGGACGGGCTCGAGACCGCGGGTCTCTATCGCGGTCTCTGTCGCGCCCTCGGACTCGGAGGCGTGGGGCATGGATCAGCTCCGTGCGGGAGGAGGGGGACTCCCCGCATCGTACGTTCCTCCCCAAAGAGGTCCAAACAGGGGCCTTGGGCCCGGGTGCATGCTCCGGGACCGCTCGTCGGGGCGGTCGTGGCCGATACTGGACGGGTTATGGAAATCCTCATCCTTGCTGTAGTCATCGCTCTGGTCGCGGTCGGCGCGATCAGCGGCCTCGTGGTCAGCAGCCGCAAGAAGAAGCAGCTGCCGCCGCCCCAGGCGCCGTCGAGCACGCCGACCATCACCGCTCCGCCCGCCGAGCCGCACGTCGGCGAGGAGGCGGAGACACCACGGGAGGAACCGCGCCGCACCATCGAGGAGGTGGACCTCCCGACGGCCGAAGAGGCGCTGGAGGCCCCCGCCGCCGTCGAGGACCCGCTCGTCGCGGCCCCGCCCGCGCCCGAGATCGAGATCCCGGAGCCGACCGCCGGCCGGCTGGTCCGGCTGCGTGCCCGGCTCGCCCGCTCGCAGAACAGCCTCGGCAAGGGCCTGCTCACCCTGCTGTCGCGCGAGCACCTCGACGAGGACACCTGGGAGGAGATCGAGGACACCCTCCTCACCGCGGACGTCGGCGTCGCCCCGACCCAGGAGCTGGTGGAGCGCCTGCGCGAGCGGGTCCGCGTCCTCGGTACGCGTACGCCCGACGAGCTGCGCGCCCTGCTGCGCGAGGAGCTGCTCACCCTGATCGGTACGGACCTCGACCGCACCGTCCACACCGAGAGCGACCTGGACACCCCGGGCATCGTCATGGTCGTCGGCGTCAACGGCACCGGCAAGACGACGACCACCGGCAAGCTGGCGCGCGTGCTGGTCGCCGACGGCAAGTCGGTCGTGCTCGGCGCGGCGGACACCTTCCGCGCGGCGGCCGCCGACCAGCTCCAGACCTGGGGCGAGCGCGTCGGCGCCCGCACCGTGCGCGGACCGGAGGCGGGCGACCCGGCGTCGGTCGCCTACGACGCGGTGAAGGAAGGTATCGCCGAGGGCGCCGACGTGGTCCTCATCGACACGGCGGGCCGGCTGCACACCAAGACCGGACTGATGGACGAGCTCGGCAAGGTCAAGCGCGTCGTGGAGAAGCACGGTCCGCTGGACGAGATCCTGCTCGTCCTGGACGCCACGACCGGCCAGAACGGGCTGGTCCAGGCGCGGGTCTTCGCCGAGGTCGTCGACATCACCGGCATCGTGCTCACCAAGCTGGACGGCACGGCCAAGGGCGGCATCGTCGTCGCGGTCCAGCGCGAGCTGGGCGTCCCGGTGAAGCTGGTCGGCCTGGGCGAGGGCCCGGACGACCTGGCGCCCTTCGAACCGGAGGCCTTCGTCGACGCCCTGATCGGGGACTGACCCCGAGGCGTCCGGCGAGGCGTCCGGAACGGAACGACCGGCCGGGGCGGCACCTCCCACGAGGAGGCGCCGCCCCGGCCGCGTTCACGTCCTGGCGAGTTCACGCCACGGCCGGGCTCACATCCCCGACCGGTGGCAGATGTACGCCAGCGTGCCCAGCAGCAGCCGGGCCTGCGGCGGGGCGCCCGCGTCGAAGGTCGGGGGGCGCAGCCAGCGGGACGGGCCGAGCCCCGCGTGGTCCGACGGGGGAGCCGTGATGTGGGCGCCCGCGCCGAGGCAGCGGAGGTCCAGATCCGCGTCGTCCCAGCCCATCCGGTACAGCAGCTGCGGCAGCTCGGACGCCGCCCCCGGTGCCACGAAGAACTGCGCCCGGCCCGTCGGCGTGATGCACACCGGGCCCAGCGGCAGACCCATCCGCTCCAGCCGGACCAGCGCCCGGTGACCTGCCTGTTGCGCGACCTCCAGCACGTCGAACGTGCGGCCCACCGGCAGCATCAGCGCCGCGCCCGGGAACTGCGACCAGACCTCGGTGACCGCGTCGAGCGTCGAGCCCGCCGGCACCTCGGGCGCGAAGTCCAGCGGATGTGCCCCCGGAGCCGCACAGGCCGGGGCGCCGCAGGAGCACCTGCCGGAGGCGGCCCGGGCGCCCGGGACCACGTCCCAGCCCCACAGGCCCGTGTACTCCGCCACCACGGTGCACTCCGTGGCGCGGGCGCCGCGCCGCCGCGTGCCGGACAGGATGCGGGTGCCGCCGATCGTGAAGCCCATGTCCCCTCCAACGGTGGAACTCGCCGGTGGTTACGACCCGGAGTGCCACCGTGACGCTCCGTCGCGCCCGTTCCCCGGCGGGCGGCGCGCGGTGGTGCGCTGGGTGGTGCGTCCCGTAGCGCACGCCTCGTCGCGCTACCGTCCGCCGACTCCCGATCGTCGTAGTGTCAAGTGAATCGCGCCTGGCGGCAGGGGAGTTCATTCGAAGGGGTGGCGAATGGTGGCGTTTATGGAAACGACCTCGCCGGACGGGTGATCGTAGGATTACTTTCAGTGCACGAACCCCGGGGTAGCGTCCGTGCAGGTGGGTATGCCGGAGGCAAGCCGGTTCCCCGTTCGAAGGGTGCAACCCCCGGACGGGCGGCCACGGTTCACGGCATTCTGATACGGGTTCGCGCAACAGTGATTCGGCGGATGGGAGCCTTCCAGTGGGCGGCAGTGGCGCAGACGGTACGAATGCCGGGAAGCGCCCGAACGAGCAGCTGAGCTCGTGGTTCGTGCGCAGCGGCTGGTCGAAGGGCGAGCTGGCGCGTCAAGTGAACCGCCGGGCGCGCCAGATGGGCGCACACCACATCAGCACCGACACCTCACGCGTACGGCGCTGGCTCGACGGCGAACAACCGCGCGAGCCCATCCCGCGCATCCTCTCCGAGCTGTTCTCCGAACGGTTCGGCAGCGTCGTCGCCATCGAGGACCTCGGCCTGCGCACGGCACACCAGTCACCCTCTGTGTCCGGCGTCGACCTCCCCTGGGCGGGCCCGCAGACCGTGGCCCTGCTCAGCGACTTCTCCCGCAGTGACCTGATGCTCGCCCGGCGCGGCTTCCTCGGCACCTCCCTCGCCCTGGCCGCCGGCCCCGCCCTCATCGAGCCCATGCAGCGCTGGCTCGTCCCCACCCCGGCCGCCGAACCGGCCCGCGCCGAACCGGCCGCCTCGCGCCGCCCCACCCGGCTCTCCCGCGCCGAGCTGGACCTGCTGGAGTCCACCACCGTCATGTTCCGCCAGTGGGACGCCCAGTGCGGCGGCGGGCTGCGCCGCAAGGCGGTCGTGGGCCAACTCCACGAGGTCACCGACCTGTTGCAGGAGCCGCAGCCCTCCTCGACCGCGAAGCGCCTGTTCAAATGCGCCGCCGAACTGGCCGAACTCGCCGGCTGGATGAGCTATGACGTGGGCCTCCAGCCCACCGCCCAGAAGTACTTCGTCCTCGCCCTGCACGCCGCCAAGGAGGCCGGTGACAAGCCGCTGGGCTCGTACATCCTCTCCTCCATGAGCCGCCAGATGATCCACCTCGGCCGGCCCGACGACGCGCTGGAGCTCATCCACCTCGCCCAGTACGGCAGCCGCGACTGCGCGACCGCCCGCACCCAGGCCATGCTGTATGCGATGGAGGCCCGGGCGTACGCCAACATGGGCCAGCCCAGCAAGTGCAAGCGGGCCGTGCGCATGGCCGAGGACACCTTCGCCGACGTCGGCCTCGACGGCGAGCCCGAGCCCGACTGGATCCGCTTCTTCTCCGAGGCCGAGCTCAACGGCGAGAACGCCCACTCCTACCGCGACCTCGCCTATGTGGCCGGCCGCAGCCCCACGTACGCCTCGCTCGCGGAACCCGTGATGGAGCGGGCCGTGGACCTGTTCTCCCAGGACGACGACCACCAGCGTTCGTACGCGCTCAACCTGGTCGGCATGGCCACCGTGCACCTGCTCAAGCGCGAGCCCGAGGAGGCCACCAAGCTGGCCGAGTCCGCCCTCACCGTCGCCCGGCGGATCCGCTCCGAGCGGGTCAACACCCGGCTGCGCAAGACCGTCGACACCGCGGCCCGCGACTTCGGGGACGTACCCGAGGTGGCCCGGCTCACCGACATCCTCACCGCCCAGCTGCCCGAGACCGCCGAAGCGGTCTGAAGGCCACCGGGCCCAAGACTCCGGCCGCGACAGTCACCCCGTACAGCCCGACTCGGCTCCCCCATTGCCAGGTCAACAGGGTGACCGTCGCGGCCGGTCCCATGTCGTGCGCAGAGGATACGCCCGTTACATTCCCGTGACTCTGCCATTCACGACCCCGTAACACACCGGCCCTCTTCGTCACTGGGGCGAAACATCGTGCGGCATCGACCGAAACCGTGCTGCGTAAATCTCGGGCTCATGACCGGCCACCCCTCATAGCCGGCGCAACCCCGGCTTCGCCCCGCACAGGCCGACCGACGACGAGGAGACGCCGATGCCCCCAGGCATCACGACCCTTGCCGCAGACGCACCCACGCTGTCTGCCGCCAACACCGGGTTCATGCTCATCTGTTCCGCCCTGGTGATGCTGATGACACCGGCCCTCGCCTTCTTCTACGGAGGCATGGTCCGCGTCAAATCCACCCTCAACATGCTGATGATGAGTTTCATCAGCCTCGGGATCGTCACGATCCTCTGGGTGCTCTACGGCTTCAGCATCGCCTTCGGCACCGACTCGGGCTCCATCGTCGGATGGTCGTCCGACTACGTCGGGCTCAGCGGCATCGGGATCACCGAACTGTGGGACGGCTACACCATCCCGGTGTACGTCTTCGCCGTCTTCCAGCTGATGTTCGCGATCATCACCCCCGCCCTGATCAGCGGCGCCCTCGCCGACCGCGTCAAATTCACCGCCTGGGCGCTGTTCATCGCCCTGTGGGTCACCGTGGTCTACTTCCCCGTCGCCCACTGGGTGTGGGGCTCCGGCGGTTGGCTCTTCGAGATGGGCGTCATCGACTTCGCGGGCGGCACCGCCGTCCACATCAACGCCGGTGCCGCCGCCCTGGGCGTGATCCTGGTCATCGGCAAGCGCGTCGGCTTCAAGAAGGACCCGATGCGCCCGCACAGCCTCCCGCTGGTCATGCTGGGCGCCGGTCTGCTGTGGTTCGGCTGGTTCGGCTTCAACGCCGGCTCATGGCTCGGCAACGACGACGGCGTCGGCGCGGTGATGTTCGTCAACACCCAGGTCGCCACCGCCGCCGCGATGCTCGCCTGGCTCGCGTACGAGAAGATCCGCCACGGCGCCTTCACCACCCTCGGTGCCGCCTCCGGCGCGGTCGCGGGCCTCGTCGCCATCACCCCGGCCGGTGGTTCCTGCTCGCCGCTCGGCGCGATCGCCATCGGCGCCATCGCCGGTCTGCTGTGCGCCATGGCCGTCGGCCTGAAGTACAAGTTCGGCTACGACGACTCCCTCGACGTCATCGGCGTCCACCTCGTCGGCGGTGTGGTCGGCTCCCTGCTGGTCGGCTTCTTCGCCACCGGCGGCGTCCAGTCCGACGCCAAGGGCCTCTTCTACGGCGGCGGCCTGGAGCAGCTCGGCAAGCAGGCCACCGGAGTCTTCGCCGTCCTCGCCTACTCCCTGATCGTCTCCGCGCTGCTCGCCTTCCTCATCGACAAGGTGATGGGCATGCGCGTCAGCGAGGATGACGAGGTCCTGGGCATCGACCAGGTCGAGCACGCCGAAACGGCGTACGACTTCAGCGGGGCCGGCGGTGGCACCGGTTCCCGCAAGACCCTCACCGAGGCCCTGCCCGCAGCGGAGAACACGAAGGTGGACGCATGAAGCTCATCACCGCGGTCGTCAAGCCCCACCGGCTGGACGAGATCAAAGAGGCTCTCCAGGCCTTCGGCATCCAGGGTCTGACCGTCACCGAGGCCAGCGGCTACGGGCGGCAGCGCGGCCACACCGAGGTCTACCGGGGCGCCGAGTACACCGTCGACCTCGTCCCGAAGATCCGCATCGAGGTGCTGGTCGAGGACGAGGACGCCGAACAGCTCATCGAGGTGGTGGTGAAGGCGGCCCGTACCGGCAAGATCGGTGACGGGAAGGTGTGGAGCGTCCCCGTCGAGACGGCCGTACGCGTCCGCACCGGCGAACGCGGCCCCGATGCACTCTAAGGAGCCCCACGGGTGACGAGTACCGAAGTGACCAGCGAAGACTCGGGACCCAGCGGCTACGCGTGCTCGGCCCCGATCTGCTGGTCGCGCCGGTCTTCTCGGTGGACGGCG
>NZ_JBEPEL010000056.1:0-47683 GCF_040300825.1 Streptomyces sp. NPDC000229 | reverse complement strand
CCTTGCGATGCGTCCCCTCGGCCCTGACGGGCCTGGGGAGACCCCATGCACCAGACGCCACTCCCTGATCCAGCCTGATCCAAACGAAAGACCCTGGGTGTCCTGACCTGGTTCACCCTCAGGTCCGCTTGATCCGGAACGATGTCAGTCATTCTCCGGAGACCTTCCCGGTTCGTGTCGCCGCGCGAACCTGGCACGAGCGGCGTCATGGGCGCTGCGCAGGAGCTGCACGACCGTGTCCGTCGTCCTCTCACCAGGATTGACGACAGAGACCCAGCCGAGTGCCCCGTATACCGGGTGCGGCATCACACTGTCGGCGGCCGTGTGATCGCGAGGTCGGGTGAGACGGCGCGGCTCCTCCCCCGTGAGCTCTCGGAACGTCGCACGGTCGGCGTGGATGTTCACGCGCCAGCGACCCGGGGGGTCAAGGTCGGAAGCGTCGTCGCCGGGGTAGTTCTTGCTGACGATCGTTCCGTACGGCTGGACGTTCTGAGGCTTCTGACCGTCGGGGGCGTAGTAGAAGAATGCATCCCCCCACGCGAGCTCGGGGAAATCGCCGCCCGGCTCCGGGACAACGACGAGTGCGCCGGCGAAGCCTCGCACGGTCTCGATGATCTGTTCCATACTCATGGTTCCAGCATCACCTTCAAGTGCTTACGTGGGGTTGACTGATGGCCGAGCCGGTGAGCGGTCCGCAACGGGCAGCGCTCCGAACCACCGATGTCGCCGTGGAGTCGGGGTATTCGGTGCAACAGGTTCGCGACCTGGAGCGGCTGGGAGTCATTCCCCCAGCCGCTCGGTCGAGCAACGGTTACCGCTCTTACACACCGCTGCACGTGCACGCCCTTCGTGCCTACAGGGGGCTCGCAGGTGCTGTTGGGCCTGTCACAGCTCGGCAGATGCTCGCGGAATTGCGAACGGGGACGATCGCGGAGGCGGCCTCAGCGATCAACACGGTCCATGTTCGGCTCGCGCGGGAACGAGAGGAGGTCCTGCATGCTCAACAAGCGTTGCGTGCGATCCAGGCCGAGGCGAACACACCCGAATTCGAGCAGGACAGTGACGCGATGACGATCACCGAGCTCGCCGGGGCGCTCAATGTGCGTCCCTCCGCCCTGCGGTTCTGGGAGCAGGAAGGGCTCGTCACCCCCGAGCGAGTGACGTCACTGCGAGCACGTCGCTACGGTCTTTCCGCCGTCAGGGCGGCCAATATCGTTGCGGCTCTCCGCGGCGCCGGTTACGGCATTCCCGCAGTGCGCGGGATCATGGGCTCCCTGCACCAACTCGACGGCCGGGAAGGGACCCAACGCATCCTGCAACAGCGTCTTGACCGGATCGCCACGCGGACCGTGGCGCTGCTCCGAGCGGGCGCAGACCTGGCGGCCGTCATTACGGCCGCCCAGGAACCGACCCCCACCTGAGACTTGTCCCGCAAACTGCCTGCTCGGAGCCTGATGGCAGGATCGAAGCATGATCAGTGAACCCGGCCGGTCCGGTGCGATGAGGTATGTCCTGTTCGATGTCGATGGCACGTTGATCGATGCCCTGGACAACCAGCGCCTGGTCTGGCGAACGTGGGCGGAGCGGTACGGGCTGGACCCGGAAGAGGTCTACCAAGTGGCGCTGCGGACGAGGCCGATGGAGACCTTCGCGCAGGTCGCTCCGGACCAGGACCCTCACCAGTGCCTGGCGGCACTGCACGAGCTGGAGGACGAGGACGTCCGTACCGGTGCCTATACGGCTTTCGACGGTGCCTCGGAGCTGCTGAACGCCCTGAAGCCCGGGGCCTGGGCGCTGGTGACGTCCAACTATGAGCACCGGGTGCGTGGACGTTTCGCGCGGACGGGCTTGCCGGTCCCGCAGGTCCTCGTGGACGCGGCCGCTGTGGAGGAAGGCAAGCCGTCGCCGGTGCCGTACCTGCGGGCGGCCGCGGCACTCGGTGCCCGGCCGGAGGACTGCCTGGTCATCGAGGACGCCGTCTCCGGGGTGCAGTCCGGGCTGCGTGCGGGGATGACGGTGTGGGGCGTCAACACCCCCGCAGCGGTGGACGGCGTGCATCGCCACTTCGGCACCCTGCACGAAGCGGTCCGCGACATCCTCGCCTTCGCCTCCGGACTCCTCCCCGACCGGACGGAGGCCTGCGCCTAGTCCCGCTCCGGGCCGAACGGCGTGCCCTGGTGGAAGTAGAGCAGCCAGCCCTGCTCGGTGCGTCGCCAGAGCGAGCTGCGGTGCACGCGACGTCCGCCCGAGTCGGTGTCGAACGTGAGGTGGACGGCGTCGTCGGCGAGTTGCGTGCCACGCATGTCCGAGGTGGTCTGGGGCCGGGGTGGCATGGCCTCGTCCGACTTCGCCGTGACGGCGGCGAGCACGGTGGCGCGGTCCCAGCGGCGGCCGGACGGGCCGACCTCGTGGAAGTCGGGGTGCAGCAGCGCCTCGAAGAGCGCGGGCGTGGTGCGGACGGCCGGGTCCAGCAGCCGCAGTTCGCCCTCGATGGCGGCGGCGACCGCGGGGGTGGGCGCGGGCCTGCGGTCAGTCACGGGTGAGCTCCACCAGTTTGACGACGGTGTTCCAGTTGCGGGTGGTGGCGGTGGTGCCGCTGAGGAGGGCAGGGCGTGAGAGTGCCTCGGCCAGCTTGGAGCGGCCGAGGCCCTCCGGGGCGTAGAGGTACAGGGCGCGGTCGCCGAGCCGGAACTCCTCCGGGAGGAACGCGGCCTGGTCGAGGCCGGCGAACCGGTCCGCGGTGACGGGTGCGGACAGGTAGGTGACGTGGAGCTGCTTGGCCTCCAGCTCCGCCGCGGGGAAGGGGCACGCGTCGGCGACGGCGCGCAGGTACGGTCCGCCGCGGACCAGGCAGTCGACGCCGAAACCGAAGCGCTTCTCGATCGCCGCTCCGAGCTCTTCGGCCAGGGCGTCCTCGGCGCCGGAGGCACTGGTGAAGGCCGCGTTGCCGCTCTGCAGATACGTCTGCACGTCGCTGTGCCCCAGTTCGGTCAGCAGCGCGCGCAGCTGTGCCATCGGGACCTTCTTGTGACCGCCGACATTGATTCCGCGCAGCAGGGCGGCGTACCTCGTCGTCATGGTCACACCATAGGACGGCCGCCGTGCCCCGTGGGGGAGGGCACGGCGGCCGCCGGTCAAGGGGTGGGGCCGGTTACTCGACGATCTTCAGTAGCTTGTTCACCGTGCCCTGGGTGGGGTTGGAGATCTTGTCCGCCGTGGCGCCGTCGGTGAGGGCCTTGGCGACCTGCTCCGGCGTGGCGTCCTTGTGGCCCGCCAGGTAGACGGCGGCGGCGCCGACGACGTGGGGCGTCGCCATGGACGTTCCGGATATGGTCTTGGTGCCCTCGTCGCTGTCGTTCCACGCCGAGGTGATGTCCGAGCCGGGAGCGTAGATGTCCACGACCGAACCGTAGTTGGAGAAGGACGACTGCTGGTCGTCCTTGGTCGACGAGGCCACGGTGATGGCCTCCTGGACACGGGACGGGGAGCCCTGACCGGCGTCAGTGGACTCGTTGCCGGCGGCGACACCGAAGGTGACGCCGGAGGCGATGGCCTTGCGGACGGCCTCGTCGAGGGCCGGGTCTGCGCCGCCGCCCAGGCTCATGTTGGCGACGGAGGGGCCCTGGTGGTTCTTGGTGACCCAGTCGATGCCGGCGACGACCTGCTCGGTGGTGCCGGAGCCGTTGTCGTCGAGCACGCGGACGGCGACGATCTTCGCCTTCTTGGCGACGCCGTGCGCGGCACCGGCGATGGTGCCGGCGACATGGGTGCCGTGGCCGTTGCCGTCGTTCGCGTCGTTGTCGTTGTCGACGGCGTCGAACCCGGAGACGGCCCGGCCCTCGAAGTCCTTGTGCCCGACGCGTACGCCGGTGTCGATGACGTACGCGGTCACGCCCTCGCCCGCGCCGTCGGGGTAGGTGTACTTGTTGTCACCGGCGGTGTCGGCCTGGTCGAGGCGGTCGAGGCCCCACGACGGCGGGTTGTCCTGGGTGGCGTTGATGGTGAACTTCTTGTTCTGGACGACCTTGGCGACGGCCGGGTCGGCCGCGAGGCGCTTGGCCTCGGTCTGCGAAAGGCCGCTGGCGGAGAAGCCGTTGACGGCCGAGGTGTAGTTGCGCCGGAGCGTGCCGCCGTATTCCTCGGCGAGCTTCGTCTTGTCCGCCTTCTCGTCCAGCAGGACGATGTAGCTGCCGGAGACGGCGCCTTCGGCGCCGAGGCCGTAGACCGTGCCTTCGGCGGGGGCGGGGGCGGGCGTGGTGCCCGCGTGAGCCGTACCGAAAGCGGTGAGGCCGACGACGACGGCCGTGGCGGTGGCGAGCCTAACTGCACGTGCGCGCTTGGGAGTTGCCATGAAGAGGGGTCTCCTCGTCAACAATTGTGTGGGGGGGTCGACCCTCGGACGGGAAATCTTCCGGGGGTCGTTCGAAACCCTGGTCGATTGATGCGCGCAGATCAAGGCCTTCACATACCTGTGACTTACTCAACAAACTTTCTTAATAACAAATCACTCAGGCCGGAAGCTTCACGGCAACACGGCGTGGCATGGCCCAAATGGCCATACCACGTAACGTTTTACAACGACTGAAGGAGAGATTGACGGGGAGGATTACGCGCGATCCACAAGCGGAAGCTCCGCCTCAATGATATCCGCCGCCCGCTTCGCACCACCCTCACCGGCCATGCCGAGCCGGATCTCCTCGGCCCGCCGCGCCACTTCGGGGTCGCCGGCCAGCTCCAGGACGGCTGCCCGCAGGGCGTCGGCCGTGGCGTCGGCCATCGGGAGGTGGCGGGCGACGCCGAGCGAGGCCAGCATGTCGGCGTTGCCGAACTGGTCGACGGCCTGCGGGACGGCGACCATCGGCGTACCGGTGGCCAGCCCCTCCTGGCTGCCGCCCGCACCCGCGTGCGTGATGAACGCGTCCGCCTGGCGGAGGATCGCCAACTGCGGTACCCAGCGGTGCACTTCGACGTTGGCGGGGAGGTCGCCGAGCTCGGCGGGGTCGACGTACCTGCCGATCTGGAGGACGACGTGCCAGCCGGGCAGGCCGCCGAAGGCCTCGACGCAACGGCGGTAGAAGTCCGGCTGCTTGGTGAACGCCGATCCGAGCGAGACGAGCAGGACCTTCTCCGCACCGGCCGGCCGCTGCCACTCCCCCTGGTCGCCGCGCTCACCCTGACAGGCGCCGACGAACGTGAAGACGGACTCGTCGACCCGGTCGGCGTTCGGCTGGAGGACCTTGGGGATGAGGACGACGGCCTTGCGGGGGCGGGAGATCAGCCGGTCGGGGTGGGCGTGGACGCCGTTCTCGGCGAGCCACGCCTCGAAGCGCGCGTAGTAGGCCTTGCCGCGCTCGGACGCCTTGAGGTCGGCGAACATCGGCTCGGCGACCTCCTCCTCGTACCCCTCCCAGGGGACGAGGTTGGGCCACAGGGAGACGGCGGGGACGCCCCAGCGGTGGGCGAGGACGGGTGCCGGGTAGGCGGTGATGTCATGGATGACGAGGTCCGGCTCGTCACCCTCGAAGGCCGCCGCGAGCTGGGGCAGCACCTGGATGGCATCGTTCAGGAACGGCTCGATGTTGTCGATCAGCTCGGTGCCCCACGCCTCCGGGTCCTCGTCGGTCGGCAGTGTCGAGGTGTAGATCACGGGCTCCGCGCCGGTCGCGGCGACCTTGCCGGCGAAGGAGGCGGGGATCGCGTAACTGACGCGGTGCCCACGGGCGACGAGCTCCCGGATCACTTCGATGCTCGGGTTGACGTGCCCGTGGGCGGCTATGGAGAACATGGCGATGTGGGCACGCTCGGTGGCGGTCATGCTCCGCAGATTAGACGAGACGATACGTCTCGTGCAACTAGTACGCCGATCCCTTCAGCGACCGGTGCAGAGCGAGCCACGCCTCGGGCGGCACATGGGCGACCACGACCGACCGGTCCAGCCCCGCCGCCCGGAACCCCCGGTCCAGCCGGCTCGCCGCGTACCCCTCCCGGCACAGCGAGGCGTGCACCGAGCCGCCGACACCACGGAAGCCGACCTCGACGAGCCGCCGGTACGCGGCGGCCTCACCGGGCGGCAGCAGCGGCCGGGCCCGCCGCTCGATACGCAGGATGCCCGCGTCCACCCGCGGCACCGGCCGGAACTCCCGGCGCCCGACCCTGCCGTGCAGGGCCCATGACAGCCAGGGCCAGTGAAGAACCGTCAGCTTCGACCAGCGGCCGTAGTCGCCGGTGCGCTTACGGGCGTATTCGAGCTGGGTGATCAGGGTCGCGTCGGTGAGCGCGGGCGCGTGAAGGCACCAGTCGACGATGGCCGCGGTACGGGAGAAGGGGACGTTGCCGACGACGGCGAACGGTTCCCGGGGCGGCCGCGCGGCCAGGAAGTCCCCGCCCACCACCCGCACCCCGGCGGCGCCCGCGAAACGGGTGCGCAGCCCCGGCAACAGCCGGGCGTCGATCTCGTACGCCCACAACTCGCGCACGAGGGGCGCGAGGACTTCCGTCAACGCCCCCTTGCCCGCGCCCACTTCGAGCAGGAGCCGGTTCGGGTGGGGGCGTGCGGCCCGCACGAGGCGAGCGGGGGCGGCGGTGGTGGTGGTGAGGAAGTTCTGCGACAGCTCGCGCCGGCGATGGTGCGTGCGGGGCTGCGCAGGGGTGGATGTGCGTGCGGATGCGCGTGTGGGTGTGCGGGCCATGGCCTGCGGTCCTTGTCTCCGTGACGGGCATACGGGCGGACGAAGGCCCTGACCGGAGACAGCTGGGCGTACCGGGGCACGCCGGGGCGCACCCGGGCACGCCGGGAAGCGGGGGACGCTCAGAAGGACGGTGTCATCACCGTCGGGCGGCGTGGGTCCCCGGGCCGGTCAGGGCACCGGGGCCGCGGCGCAGCCGCATGGCGTACGCGCAGCCCCGGCCGTGACCGGTGATCGAGCCGATACCCATGAAGGCGCTGCACATGGGCCCCATGCTGGACGCCCCGTCTCCTTCCGTGCAACGGGATTTCAGCGCTGGTAGCGCGCCAGGACCAGGTTGCCGTCCTCGACCAGGCGTTTCTCCAGCTCGGCGGCGTCGATGGCGCCGCTGTAGTACTCCTGGAAGGCGGGGGTGGCGACCTTGTCCTTCCACTCCGGGTAGCCGCGTACCGACTGTGCCGGGGCCGGCCGGAGATCGTCGGCCAGCGCGGCGCCGGTCGCCCAGCCGTCCTTCTCCGTGCGCAGCGACGGGTCCTTCAGCGCTTCCGTTCCGGTCGGCAGCATCCAGTCGCCGCGGGCGAGCCGCACCATGTTGGGCGGCTGGAGGAGGAAGTCGATGAACCGGGCGGCTTCCTGCTTGTGCGGGCTGTCCTCGGCGATGGACAGCGTCTGCGGGCTCACCCCCTGCGCCAGGCCGCCGTCACCCGCGGGCGCGGGCAGCACCATCCACTCGAACCCCTCCGGTGCCTGCTGCGCGATCTGCTGGCGGTAGGAGAACCCGAGGGGGACCATCGCGTACTTGCCGCCGAAGAAGCCGGGGAGCGTGTCGGAGCCGCCCATGCCGAGCGTGCTGCGCGGCGCGCTGCGGTCGGTGTTGACCTGGGCGTGGACGGTCCCGGGCATCACCGCGTCGCCGTCCGTGAACCGGATGCGGGCCCTGCCGTCGTCGTCGCGGTGGAACAGCCGCCCGCCCGCGGACAGGCCCAGGTTCAGCGAGACCGAGACGGGCTCCTTCAACGGCCACGCGACGGCGTACTTCCCCTCTCCCATGGTCGCCGTCAGCTCCTTGGTGACCTCTCGGAACTCGAGCCACGTCCACGGCCTTTCCGGCGTGGGGACACGGACGCCGGACGCCTGGAGGATCTTCCTGTTCGCCATGATGACGCGCGGTTCCTGGAGGAACGGCACCCCGTACACCCCGTCGCCGAAGGTGGTCGCCTTCCAGCTCGTCCCGGGGATGTCCGCCTTGAGCCGGGCGGGCAGCAGCGGCCGCAGATCGGCGAGGTAACCGCCGTACGCGAAGTCGGCCAGGTCGTCGGAGGCGTCGTGGATGATGTCGGGCGCCTCACCACCCTCGAAGGAGGTGAGGAGCTGGTCGTGGACGCTGTCCCAGCTGCCCTGGACGTATTCGACCTGGAGGTCGGGGTGCGCGGCGTTCCACTCCGCGACCAGTTCCTTGTTGGCGTCGACGGACTCCTTCTGCCAGGCCAGGGACTGGAAGCGGAGCACGGTCCTGCCCGGTGGGCGCTCACCTCCGCCGACGGTGCAGGCGGCCAGCAACAGGGTGAGGACGAGGGCGAGGACTCCGGCCGTGCGTGCGCGCATCAGGACTTCACCGCCCCGGCCAGCATGCCGCCCGTGATCCGCTTCTGGATGATCGCGAAGACGACGAGTGAGGGGAGGGTGGCGAGGAACGCGGCGGCGGCGAGCGGGCCGAGGTCGGCGACGCCCTCCGCGCCCAGGAAGTGGGTGAGGACGACCGGCAAGGTCTGCTTCTCCGGGGTCTTGAGCAGGACGAGGGCGAAGAAGAACTCGTTCCACGCGGTGATGAACGCGAAGAGCGCGGTGGCGACGATGCCCGGGGCGAGCAGCGGCGCGGTGACCGAGACGAGCGTACGGAGTCTGCCCGCCCCGTCGACGGCGGCGGCCTCCTCCAGCTCGGCCGGCACGGCCCGTACGTATCCGGTCAGCATCCATAGCGCGAACGGCAGCGACCACACGACGTACACCAGGATCAGGCCGGAGAGGGTGTTGATCAGGTGCAGGTTCTTCAGGACGAGGAAGAGGGGGATGATCACCAGGACGAAGGGGAACGCCTGGCTGACCACCACCCAGCCGGTGGCGGCGGCCGAGAGCCGGCTGCGGTGGCGGGCCATCACGTAGGCCATGGGAGTGGCGATGGCGACGGCGGTCAGGGCCGCGCCCAGGGCCGCGATCAGGCTGTTGGCGGCGGCCTGGAGCAGTGGCTGCTCGTCGAAGACCTGCCGGAAGTTGGCGAGGGTGGGCTCCTCGGGGATCCAGGTGGGGTGCAGGGAGCCGAGCTCACGGGCCGGTTTGAAGGCGGTGGAGATCAGCCACAGGAAGGGCAGGGCGAGGAAGGCCAGGTACGCCAGGAGCGCGAGGTACTGACCGGCCCGCCCGGGGCCCCGGGTGCGCAGGCTGCTCACTTCTCCCCCTTCAGCCGGCTGACCAGATGGACGGCGAGGAGTACGGAGATGACGGCGACCATCACACAGCCCATGGCCGCGGCGTAACCGAACTGCCCGTACCGGAAGGCCTCTTCGTATGCGAAGAGCATCGGCAGACGGGTGCGGCCGCCGGGCCCGCCGCTGGTGAGCACGTACACCAGGGCGAAGGAGTTGAAGTTCCAGATGAAATTCAGCGCCGTGATGGCGAGGGCCACGGGCTTGAGGGCGGGCCATGTGACGGTGCGGAACCGGCGCCAGGCGCCGGCGCCGTCGAGGGCGGCGGCCTCGTGGAGCTCCTGCGGGGTGTTCTGGAGCCCGGCGAGGAGGGCGACGGTGGTTTGCGGCATACCGGCCCAGATGCCGACCAGGATCACGGCGGGGAGCGCGGTGGCCAGTCCGGTCAGCCAGTCGCGTCCGTCGCCGAGGCCCAGGTCCCGGACGGTCTCGTTGAGGATGCCGGCGTCGGGGTTGTAGACGAGCCGCCACATGATGCCGACGACCACCTCGGGCATCGCCCACGGGATGATCGCCAGTGCTCGTGCGAGCCAGCGGAAGCGGAGGTTCTGGTTGAGCAGCAGGGCGAGGCCGAGGGCCAGGAGGAACTGGGGGACGGTGACGCCGACCGCCCAGAGCAGGCCGATCCGGAACGACTCCCAGAACAGCGTGTCGTGGAGCAGGTCCTGGAAGTTGAGCGTGCCGACCCACTGGGTGGCCCGGGTGCGTCCGGACTGGGCGTCGGTGAAGGCCAGGGCGATGCCGTAGAGCAGCGGGCCGACGCTGAGCAGAAGGATGGGGATCAGCGCGGGCAGGACCAGGAACCAGGCCCCGTGGTCCGTCGGCCGGTGTGCCGACCGGTGTGCCGACCTGCCTGTTGGTCTTCCGGCTCTTCCGCCCGTCCGCTTCGTCGCGGTCACCAATGTCACGGACAGTCCCCTTTGTGAAGTTGGGCCGGCCTGGCGTCATCGTCCTGACGGGCTGTCGGTTCGTCAAGGCAACCTGCATGGGTGCGAGACTTTGGCGGATCGGCACAGGTACGGGAAGGACGGACGCGATGGACGAGGTGCGGGCGCGGGAGGTCCTGGCCGCCGCCGGCCTGGAGGGCGGCGCCGGGCACGGGGCGACGCGCGGCGCCACGCATGGGACGGCCCGTGGTGCGGCGCATGGAGCGGTGCTGCTGGCGCTGGGTGAGAACGCCGTTTTCGCCGTCGGCGACCTGGTGGTGAAGGTCGGCCGGGACGCGGAACTGCTGGAGCGGGCCGCCCGGGAGGTGGCCGTGGCCTCCTGGCTGGAGGAGACCGGCGTCCCCGCCGTACGGGCCGCCGAGCCCAAGCCCCGGCTGGTGGACGGCCACCCGGTGACGGTGTGGCACCGGCTGCCCGCCGCCGTACGCCCGCCGGAACCGCGGGACCTCGCCCCACTGCTGCGCCGCGTCCACACGCTCCCGGAGCCGCCCTTCCCTCTGCCGCCCCGTGACCTGCTGGGCGGTGTGGAGCGCTGGCTGCGGCTCGCGGGCGACGCGATCGACCCGGCGGACGCCGCGTTCCTGCGGGAGCGGCGCGACGGGTTCGCCGAGGCGGCGGCCGCGCTCACCCCGCGCCTGGCGCCCGGCCCGGTCCACGGCGACGCGCTGCCGCGCAATGTGCACGTCGGCCCGGACGGCCCGGTGCTCGTCGACCTGGAGACCTTCTCCGTGGACCTGCGCGAGCACGACCTGGTGGTCCTCGCGCTGTCCCGGGACCGCTACGGCCTGGACCCGGCAGCCTATGACGCGTTCACCGAGGCGTACGGGTGGGACGTGCGCGAGTGGGAGGGCTGCGGGGTGCTGCGCGGCGCCCGGGAGACCGCCAGCTGCGCCTGGGTGGCCCAGCACGCGCCGTCGAACCCGAAGGCCCTGGCCGAGTTCCGCCGCCGGGTGGCATCGCTGAGGGACGGTGACGCGGAGGTCCGGTGGTACCCGTTCTGACACGAACTCCGTCCGCCGGCCGGAGGATCACCTGCGGGCGGGCCCCTGAGAGGTGACCCGGGGCCCCGGCATCCCCCGGGCCTCGCCCTCGCGGCTCCGGACCGCGTGGCGACCCTGCCCTGCTGCCCGTGCGCTACCCCGACTCACTGAGGGCGGCGGGCCGGGAGCAGCATCAGGCGTCCCGGTACGTGCCTCCGGCGGCCGCCCACGCTCTGACGGGCCACGCGGTCAGGCCGGGGACCTCAGCCCGCCGGGGTGGCGGTCGGAGCGAGCTCCCGCAGGGGCCAGGCCGGGTCTATGACGGCGTCCGGGGTGCCCTTGCGGCGCAGGAAGCTCTGGAAGTCCGCCGCCCACTGCGCGTACCACTCCACTTGGCGCCGGTGCAGCTCCACCGGGGTCAGCGCCGCCACCGACGCGTGCCGCTCCGCTATCGCGCGGGCCACCAGGACCGCCGCCAATGCGTCGGCGGCCGCCTGGTGGGCGCCGTCGAGCACCACGCCGTACTCGCCGCAGACCGCCTCCAGGTTCCGCTTCCCCCGGCGGTACCGATCGACGGCACGGTCGATGGTGTAGGGGTCGACGACCGGGCCGATCGGCGCGCCGCCCAGCCGCTCGCTCAGGTCCGGCAGTCCGTGACGCCGCAACTCGGCGGCGAGCAGCGTCAGGTCGAAGGCCGCGTTGTACGCCACGACGGGCACCCCGCGGGTCCAGTACCCGACGAGGGTGTCGGCGAGCTCGTCGGCGACCTCGCGGACCGGGCGGCCCTCCGCCATGGCCCGCTCATTGCTGATGCCGTGGATCGCCGAGGCCTGGGCGGGGATCCTGATACCCGGATCGGCCAGCCAGTCGCGGCGTCCCACCGTCTCCCCGCCCCGCACCTCCACGACCGCGGCCGTCACGATGCGCGCTTCGAGCGGCTCCGTGCCCGTCGTCTCCAGATCGAAGCCGACGAGCGTCTCCCCGTGCCAGCCCATGCTGCTCCTCCTCGCGATGCTGTGGTGCGCCCCCGTGCGGTGCACTCCCCCTGCGGGTCTTCACCTTTCCACGCACCACTGACAACGCCGCTCGGCTCCTGCTCTCACGAGACCGGACGGGAATCGGCCCAGACCGACTCGAACTCCTCCCGGTAGGTCTCGAACAGGCCGTGGTCGCTCTCCGTCCCCGACGTGACGACCGGTCGCCTCCCGCCGCGCAGCACCAGGACCGGAGCTTCCATGCCGCGGGCCCGGCGCAGGTAGGACTGGACGACGCCCACCCCGTCGGGCCCGTCGCCGTCGACGAGGTACGCGGTGAAGCGCGGCGTCTCGTCGAAGACCTGGATCTGGAAGGCGCCCGGGTCGCGCAGCTTGGAGCGCACGCGCCGCATGTGGAGGATGTTCATCTCCACCGAGCGGCTCAATTCGCCCTTTTTGATCCCGAGTTCCCTTTCGCGCCGTTTGACGGCACTACTCGCCGGGTTCAGGAACAGCAGGCGTATCCGGCAGCCGGACTCGGCGAGCCGCACCAGCCGCCGCCCGGAGAAGTTCTGCACGAGCAGGTTCAGGCCTATGCCGATCGCGTCGAGGCGCCGCGCCCCGCCGAACAGGTCCTCGGCGGGCAGCTGCCGCTGCAGCCGCACCCGGTCGGAGTGGACGGAGACGACGTCCGCGTACCGGTCGCCGACGAGGTCCTCCACCGCGTCGACCGGCAGCCGGTGTGCCGAGGGCACGCCCGCGCCGCCGCCCAGGATCTCCAGCAGCCGTGCGGAGGCCCGCTCGGACTGGTCCAGCACGGTGCGCGACAGCGCCCGGTTGCGGGAGACCACGTTCCGGGTGACCTCCAGCTCGTCGAGGGCGAGCTCCACCTCGCGCCGGTCGTCGAAGTACGGCTCGAAGCAGGGCCAGTGCTGGACCATCAGCTCACGCAGCTGGGGCAGCGTGAGGAAGCTGAGGACATTGTCGTCGGCGGGGTCCAGGAGGTAGCCCTTGCGGCGCGAGACCTCGCGTACGGCAACAGCACGCTGCACCCACTCCTGGCCGGCGGGCCCGGCCGCCGCCACCACCCAGTCGTCGCCGTGGACCGGCTCGTAGACGGGCCGCAGGACCGCGGCCACCACGGCACGCAGCCGCTGTTCGACCAGATTCAGCCAGATATAGGCCCGGCCCGCGCGCTGGGCACGGGTCCGCACCTCGCTCCAGGCCTCCGCGCCCCAGTCCAGTTCCGCACCGATCTCCATCGGCCGGGCGAGTGAGACCGCGCCGGGCGGGACATCAGCGGGGTCAGTGGAGTCCCCCTCGTGACCTGAGTCACCTGGGGGCAGCTCCAGCCCTCCCGAGCTCACCCGCGCACCGCCTTCTGCTCCTGGACGCCCGTCTCCAACGATCAAGGAAGGGTACTCCGGGAGCGGGAGGCGGTGCAGCCCGATGCCCGGGCTCCTTTTCCCAACGGCCATGATTCTTCCGCCCGTTCCCGACGCGCCGGGGGTTCGGAGTGAGCGGATTCATAATGGTTGGACCGCCGGGGCCGGGGTCGGCGGCCCGGCGGGGGGCCTCCGGTTCGGCGATCCGGCGGGCCGCCCCGGCACGGGCGACGCCCGGGAACGCGAAGTTGACCCGGGCAACCGGACGGACCCCGTCCTCATCCACCGGTGCGCTGATCGGACTAATCAGGATCAGGGGATGATTTCCGGCCACTGTGCCCCACACGCCCCCCGGTCACCCGGTAGGACCGGTCGAAGTCCTAGGAGGTCGCACCACTTTCGGGGAGGATTCTGGCTCAAGTGACCCCCATCAGCCGGATCAGAAGTGGAAGAGTCTTATCTATGCAGGTCTGGCCGGGACAGGCGTATCCCCTCGGTGCCACGTACGACGGCGCCGGAACCAACTTCGCGGTCTTCTCGGAGGCCGCCGACCGAATCGAGCTGTGTCTGCTCCATGACGACGGCTCGGAGACCGCGGTGGAGCTGCGCGAGACCGACGCGTTCGTACGGCACGCGTACCTGCCCGGCGTGATGCCGGGCCAGCGGTACGGGTTCCGGGTCCACGGACCGTACGCGCCGGAGCGCGGACAGCGCTGCAACTCCGCGAAACTGCTGCTCGATCCCTACGCGCGGGCGGTCGCCGGCGCCATCGACTGGGGCGAGGCGGTGTACGGCTACCACTTCGGCAGGCCGGACTCCCGCAACGACCTCGACTCGGCGCCGCACACGATGACCTCCGTCGTGGTCAACCCGTACTTCGACTGGGGCGACGACCGCCCGCCGCGTACCGACTACCACCGGACGGTGATCTACGAAGCCCATGTGAAGGGCCTGACGATGCTCCATCCGGCCCTGCCGGAGGAACTGCGCGGGACGTACGCGGGGCTGGCCCACCCCGCCGTGATCGAGCACCTGACCGAACTGGGGGTCACAGCGCTCGAATTGATGCCGGTGCACCAGTTCGTCAACGATCACCGGCTGGTGGACTCGGGTCTCGCGAACTACTGGGGCTACAACACCATCGGGTTCTTCGCCCCGCACAACGCGTACGCCTCCTGGGGCGACCGGGGCCAGCAGGTCCTGGAGTTCAAGTCCGCGGTCCGCGCGCTGCACCAGGCGGGCATCGAGGTCATCCTGGACGTGGTCTACAACCACACGGCCGAGGGCAACCACCTGGGTCCGACCCTCTCCTTCCGGGGCCTGGACAACACCTCGTACTACCGGCTCGTCGAGAACAACCCCCGGTACTACATGGACACCACCGGCACCGGCAACTCGCTGCTGATGCGGTCGCCGCACGTGCTCCAGCTGATCATGGACTCCCTGCGGTACTGGGTGACGGAGATGCATGTCGACGGGTTCCGTTTCGACCTCGCGGCGACGCTGGCGCGCCAGTTCCACGAGGTGGACCGGCTGTCGTCGTTCTTCGACCTGGTGCAGCAGGACCCGGTGGTCAGCCAGGTCAAACTGATCGCCGAACCCTGGGACGTCGGCGAGGGCGGGTACCAGGTGGGCAACTTCCCGCCGCTGTGGACCGAGTGGAACGGCAAGTACCGCGACACGGTCCGGGACCTGTGGCGGGGCGAGCCGCGCACGCTCGCCGAGTTCGCGTCGCGGCTGACCGGTTCGTCGGACCTGTACCAGGACGACGGGCGGCGTCCGCTCGCCTCGGTCAACTTCGTGACCTGCCACGACGGCTTCACGCTGCGCGATCTGGTCTCGTACAACGACAAGCACAACGACGAGAACGGCGAGGGCAACCGGGACGGCGAGAGCCACAACCGCTCCTGGAACTGCGGCGCCGAGGGCGACACCGACGACGAACAGGTCATGGAGCTGCGGCTGCGCCAGATGCGCAACTTCATCGCCACGCTGATGCTGTCGCAGGGCGTGCCGATGCTGAGCCACGGCGACGAGTTCGGGCGTACGCAGGGCGGCAACAACAACGCGTACTGCCAGGACAACGAGGTCGCGTGGGTGCACTGGCCGGACGAGGACTCCGAGGAGGCCCGGTCGCTGCTGGAGTTCACCCGTTCGATGGTCTGGCTGCGGCGCGACCACCCGGTGTTCCGGCGGCGGCGCTTCTTCCACGGGCGGCCGGTCGAGGGCACGCACGACGAGCTCTCGGACATCAACTGGTTCACCCCTGAGGGTGAGGAGATGACCGCGCGGGACTGGCAGGCCGCCCATGCCAAGGCCCTGTCGGTGTTCCTGAACGGCAGCGCGATCTCCGAGCCGGGCCCGCGCGGGGAGCGGATCGCGGACGACTCGTTCCTGCTGATGTTCAACGCGAGCGCGGAGGACCTCGAATTCGTGGTGCCGGTCAATCACGGCCGCCAGTGGCAGGTGGTGGTGGACACGGCCCTGGCCGAGGGCGTCGAGCCGGGGCAGGGCGCGAAGGTCGCGGCAGGCGACCGTCTCACCCTGATCGGGCGCAGTCTGACGGTGCTCCGGCGCCCCGCCTAGGAGGCGGTTTCACGGCGGGTGCCAGGAGCGGGACGGGATCCGCGGCCCGTGGGGGACGGGCCGCGGCCCCGGCGGGAACGTGGCGTCGGGCGTAAATCGCATCACCCGATGACACAGAAGTCGCCCAAGCGGGTACCTACGTTCGCATGACGCCCAACTCGACCTATCGGCTCCAGATCCAGCCGGACTTCCCCTTCTCCGCCGCCGGGGAAGCGGTGCCGTACCTCGCCTCGCTCGGGGTCTCGCACCTGCATCTGTCGCCGGTCCTGGAGGCGGTCCCCGGCTCCACGCACGGGTACGACGTCACCGACCACAGCCGGGTGCGGGAGGAGCTGGGCGGCGAGGCGGGCCTCCGGGCCCTCGCGCGCACCGCCCGGGCGCACGGGCTCGGCCTGGTGGTGGACCTCGTGCCCAACCACATGGCCGCGGCTCCGCGCCACAACCGGGCGCTGTGGGAGGTGCTGCGGGACGGGCCCTCGTCCCCGTACGCCCGCTGGTTCGACATCGACTGGGCGGCGGGCGGCGGAAAGGTGCTGCTGCCGGTGCTGGGGGGCCGGGTCGGCGACGAGCTGGCCGGCATGCGGGTCGAGGGCGGGACGCTGCGCCACGGGGAGCAGGAGTTCCCGCTGCGGCCCGGTACGGAGGACCTGGCGCTGCCGGAGCTGCTGGACGCCCAGTGGTACCGGCTGGGGTGGTGGCGCCTCGCCCGTACGGAGCTGAACTACCGAAGGTTCTTCACCATCTCGGACCTCATCGGGGTGCGGGTCGAGGATCCCGGGGTGTTCGAGGCGACCCACGCCAAGATCGTGGAGCTGGTGCGGGACGGGGTCGTGGAGGGCCTGCGGATCGACCACCCGGACGGGCTCGCGGACCCCGAGGCGTACCTCAGGGAGCTGGAGCGGGCGACGGGCGGGGACTGCTGGATCGTCGTCGAGAAGATCCTCACCGGCGAGGAGCGGCTGCCGGCCGGGTGGCCGGTCGCGGGCACCACCGGCTACGACGCGCTGCGGCGGGTCGACGGACTGTTCGTGGACGAGGCGGGCACGGCGGAACTGGCCGAGCACTACCGGCGGTTCGCGAACCCGGCCGGGGACCGGGGCGGCCACTGGGAGGCGACGGCGCGCCGGGCCGCGTACAAGGTGGTGACGCACGCGCTGGCCTCGGAGGTCGCGTACCTGACCCGGACGGCGGCCGCCGTGTGCGCCGCCGACCCGGACCTGCGCGACCACGCCCCGTGGGCGCTGCGTGCCGCGGTCCGGGAGCTGCTGATCCGGGTCCCGGTCTACCGCCCGTACGGAACCGGCGCGGAGGACGTCCTGACGGCGGAGGCGGCCGAGGAGGCGAAGGCCACCTTCACGGTCGCGGAGGAGGCCGCGGCCGTCGATGTGGTCCGGGGCCTGGCGCTGGGCCGGCTCGGGGACGGGCCGGACCAGAGGGCCTTCCGGACGCGGTTCGCGCAGACCTCGTCGGCGTTGCGCGCCAAGTCCGTCGAGGACACGGCGTTCTACCGGTACACGCCGCTCATCTCGGCGAACGAGGTCGGGGGGGACCCGGGCAGGCCCGCGGTGAGCCCGGCGGAGTTCCACGCCTTCTGCGAACGGCTGGCCC
This sequence comes from Streptomyces sp. NPDC000229, assembly GCF_040300825.1. Lineage (NCBI taxonomy): Bacteria > Bacillati > Actinomycetota > Actinomycetes > Kitasatosporales > Streptomycetaceae > Streptomyces > Streptomyces sp. NPDC000229. The sequence continues at coordinate 30,034 of NZ_JBEPEL010000056.1, read as the reverse complement.
GGGACTGGCCGGCCACGGGGACGGTGCTGTCCACGCACGACACCAAGCGCAGCGCCGACGTGCGGGCTCGGATCGCGGTCCTGTCGGAGTGCCCGCAGCGATGGGCGAAGCTGCTGGATGACGTGGCCGGGACGCCCGCGCCGGACGGACAGGTGGCGTGGACGGCGTGGCAGACGGCGGTGGGCATGGGCCACCCGCACGGGGACCGGCTGGCCCCCGCGGTGCTGAAGGCGGTACGGGAGGCGGGGCTGCACACCAGCTGGACGGAACCGGATGCGGCGTACGAACAGGCGGTGCTGGACTTCGTGGAGGCGGGCCCCGCCGGGCCGGCGCTGTACACGGCCTCGCTGCTGGCCGGCGAGCTGGAGCCGTACGTACGGGCGAACACGCTGGGCGCGGCGCTGCTGCACCTCACCATGCCGGGCGTCCCGGACCTCTACCAGGAGACCGAGCGGGTGTACCTGGCGCTGGTCGACCCTGACAACCGGCGGCCGTTCCAGGAGGGCCCGCCGGACGAGAAAACGGCCGTCACGCGCGCGGCGCTGCGGCTTCGGCGGCGGTACCCGGACGTGTTCGGCGCGTCGGGGACGTACCGGCCGCTGACGGCGAGCGGCCCGGCCGCGGGGCACTGCGTGGCCTTCTGCCGCTCGGGCGAGACGGTCACGGCGGTCACCCGGCTGTCGCTGCGGCTCGCCGAGAGCGGCGGCTGGGGCGACACCTCCCTGACGCTGCCGGAGGGGCGGTGGTTCGACGCCGTGGACACGGGGCGCGCGTTCCGGGGCGGTGAGCCGGTGCCCGTGGCGGACCTGTTCGCGGCGCGGCCGGTGGCCCTGCTCAGCCGCCGTCCGGTACCGGAGGAGAACCGCGCCCGGTGAGTCAGCGGGCGGAGAGCCGGAAGCTCATCCGGCCGAACGCCACCATGTCGCCGGCCTGGACGACGACCGCGCCGGTGACCCGCTGTCCGTTCACGGCGGTGCCGTTGGTGGAGCCGAGGTCGCGCAGCACCCACAGCCCGTCCTGGAGGCTCAGTTCGGCGTGCAGACGGGAGACGGTCTCATGGCTGAGCCGCAGCCCGTTGGCCGGGTCCCGCCCTATGCGCAGGGGGTACGGTCCGGGCTCCGGCAGCAGCAGTTTCGGCAGCCGCTCGGCCTGCCATGCCCGGCGCAGCCGTACGTTGAAGGCAGACATCCGTTCGACCGCGCCGAACAGCCGCTTCGACCAGCGCCCTTCGGTACGCAGATCGGCGGTGAGCGCCGCGAGCTCGTCGGGGCGGCGGGCGACCAGGGCCAGTTCCATGCGCCGCAGGAACGTGTCGTGCGACAGCTTCCCCTGAGCGGCGCCTTCCCTCAGCAGCCCCAGCGCACGGTCCCGTTCGGCGTCGGAGAGCCGAGCGGGGTACGTGGAGGACTCGAAAGCGGACGTCACGAACGTGATTGTCGGTCCGGGCGGGCCGGAGTGTCCAGACGGACCGCGTTGTCGGACCCCGTTGGTACGGTCTTGGTACGTGATCAGCGGGGGGCTCGCACGGTATGCACGGATGCGGCGCGACGCATGCGGTCCGTTCGGCCAAGTGTCGTGCTTCCCGATCTCGGTCTTGCCAGGATTGGGGCGTTACGACGACGAGGGGATCACCAGTGCTGTTCGAGGTGTGGGCACCGCAGGCAGAGGACCGGGTCGAGCTCCGACTTGAGGGCGCGGTGCACCCGTTGGAGCGCGATCCGGACCGGGACGGCTGGTGGCTGGCCGAGGTGGAGGCCGGTGACGGCGCGCGGTACGGGTACGCGCTGGACGGCGGCCCCGTGCTGCCCGATCCGCGGTCGCGGCGACAGCCGGACGGGCCCGACGGCCCGAGCGCGGTCGTCGACCACGCCACGTACTCCTGGCGCCACGAGCCCCCGGCACGCGGGCTGCGCGGGGCCGTGCTGTACGAGCTGCACGTCGGTACGTACACCCCCGAGGGCACCCTGGACGCGGCGGCCGCCCGGCTGGACCACCTGGTGGAGCTGGGCATCACGCATGTCGAGCTGATGCCGTTGTGCCCCTTCCCCGGCAGGCACGGGTGGGGGTACGAGGGCGTGTCGCTCTGGGCGGTCCACGAGCCGTACGGCGGGCCCGAGGCGCTGAAGCGGTTCGTCGACACCGCGCACGGACTGGGCCTGGGCGTGGTGCTGGACGTGGTCCACAACCACTTGGGCCCCTCCGGCAACTACCTCCCGGCCTTCGGCCCGTACTTCACGGACACCCACCACACACCGTGGGGCGCCGCCGTGAACCTGGACGCGCCCGGTTCGGACGAGGTCCGGGCGTTCCTGCTGGGCAGCGCGCTGGCCTGGCTGCGCGACTACCGGATCGACGGGCTGCGGCTGGACGCCGTGCACGCGCTGGCCGACACCCGGGCGCTGACGTTCCTGGAGGAGCTCTCGGCCGCCGTGGACGGGCTGGGTGCCGAGCAGGGCCGGGAGCTGTTCCTGATCGCCGAGTCGGACCTGGCCGACCCGCGCACCACGACGCCCCGCGGCTCCTGGGGGCTCGGCCTGCACGCCCAGTGGAACGACGACTTCCACCACGCCCTGCACACCGCCCTGACCGGTGAGTCCCAGGGCTACTACGGGGACTTCGCCCGGGCCCCGCTGGCCGCCCTGGCCAAGACCCTGGGACATGTCTTCTTCCACGACGGCACCTACTCGACGTTCCGCGGCCGTACGCACGGCCGGCCGGTCGACCGGTCGAACACCCCGGCGCACCGCTTCCTGGGCTATGCCCAGACCCATGACCAGGTCGGCAACCGGGCGACGGGTGACCGGCTGTCCGCGGCCTGCTCCCCCGGGCTGCTGGCGTGCGCGGCGGCCCTGGTGCTGACCGGGCCGTTCACGCCGATGCTCTTCATGGGCGAGGAGTGGGGGGCGAGTACGCCGTGGCAGTTCTTCACCGACCACACGGATCCGCAGCTGGCGGAAGCGGTCCGCAACGGCCGGAGGCGCGAGTTCGCCGCGCACGGCTGGGCGGAGGAGGACGTTCCGGATCCGCAGGACCCGGCCACCCGGGACCGTTCCTGCCTGGACTGGGCGGAGCGCGAACGACAGCCGCACGCCCGGCTGCTCACCTGGCACCGGGAGCTGATCGCGCTGCGGGCCTCCCAGCCGGACCTGACCGACCCGGACCTGGCCGCGGTCCGGGTGGCGTACGACGAGGAGGCCCGCTGGCTCGCCTACCGGCGGGGGGACCTGCGCATCGCGGTCAACTTCGCCAAGGAGCCCGCCCGGATTCCGCTCGGCACCCGGGGACGGGTCCTGGCGGCCTGGGAGCCGGTGGAGATGCCCAACGGGGACGGACTGCTGACCCTGCCGCCGGAGTCGTGCGTGGTGCTGACGGACGTCTGAGCCCGGGAGATGTGAGCGCTACTCGACGATCGCGAGCTCGCGCGAGGTCGTGTTGAAGCGCCGGCCGCGACCCTCCTCGGTGACGGTGACGATGTCCTCGATGCGGACGCCGAAGCGGCCCGGCAGGTAGACGCCCGGCTCGATGGAGAAGCACATGCCGGGCACGAGGGGCTGCTCCTCGCCCTCGATCATGTACGGCGGCTCGTGCGTGGTGACGCCGATGCCGTGGCCGGTGCGGTGGATGAAGTACTCCCCGTACCCCGCCTCGGCGATCAGCGCGCGGGCCGCCCGGTCGACGTCCTGGCACGCGGCCCCCGGCCCCACCGCCTCGAAACCGGCCTGCTGGGCCTCGCGTACGAGGTCGTGGACGCGCTGCTCCTCGGCCGTCGGCTCGCCGACGTGGACGGTACGGCTGGTGTCGGAGCCGTACCCGTGCTTGAGGCCGCCGAAGTCGAGGACGACCATGTCGCCCTGCTCGATGGTGCGGTCGCCCGCCTCGTGGTGCGGGTTGGCACCGTTGGGCCCCGATCCGACCACGGTGAAGTCCACCTGCGAGTGCCCGAAGTGCGTGAGCAGCGCGGCCAGATCGGCGGCCACGTCCGTCTCCCTCCGCCCCGCGAAGCGGACTTTGAGGATCTCGCGGTACGCCTCGTCGGCGGCGGCACCCGCCGCCTGGAGACGGGCCAGTTCCGGGGCGTCCTTCACGGCCCGGAGCATGGGCAGGGCCTCGGTGAGCGCGGCGTACGAGGTGTCCGGCAACCGGCTCTGGATCCCGAGCAGGTGCATGGCCCAGGCGTTGTCGCTGACCCCGAAGCGGCCCTTGGGGTCGAGGAGCGGGGCCGTGACCGCGTACGGGTCGGTGCCGTCGGTCCAGTCCCGGAGGGTGAGGGCCCCGGCACCGGGGGCCCGGTCGGCGTCGGGTGCTTCGAGGGTCGGTACGACGAGCACCGGGTCGTGGCCGGGGGTGAGGACGAGGAGCGTGAGGCGTTCGGTGTCGACGGGCCGGTAACCGGTGAGGTGCACCAGGTCGGGGCCGGGCGCGACAAGGAGGCCGGCGAGCCCGGCGTCGGCCGCGGCTTCGGTGGCACGGGCCATGCGGGCGCGGTAGTCGGCGGCGGTGAAGGGGGTGGGGGCACTGTCACTGCGGCTGTCCATGCCGGCCATCCTCGCCGGGCGGCGGGCGGGACGCGAGCGATATCCGGACCGTCGGCGGGCCCCTGGCGGGGCGTCGGCGGCGTCATGGCACTCAGCTCATGCGTACGACCAGGTCGGCGCGGTCCCGTCCGGCGGTGACGAGCCGGGCGTTGGCCTCGTCGGACTCCCGGACCCAGCGCTCCGCGTACGGGCGGTCCTTGCCGAACCGGACATGACGTTCGATCAGCCGGTGGACGCGGCGGCGGTCGTCCAGTTCCAGGAACCAGACCTCGTCGAGGAGCGGGCGCACGGGTGCCCACGGGCCGCCGTCGTGGAGCAGGTAGTTCCCCTCGGTGACGACGAGCGGCACGTCGGGGCCGACCGGGATGCTGCCCGCGACCGGCTCCTCCAGGGCCCGGTCGAAGGCGGGGGCGTAGACGACGGTGCCGGGCTCGGCGGCACGGAGGCGGGCGAGCAGCGCGGCGTACCCGGCGGCGTCGAACGTGTCGGGGGCGCCCTTGCGCTCGGCGCGGCCGAGCCGGCGCAGTTCGGCCTGGGCGAGGTGGAAGCCGTCCATGGGGACGAGGACCGCGAGCCCGCCGAGGCGGTCGACCAGCCGGGCCGCGAGGGTCGACTTCCCCGCGCCGGGCGCTCCGGCCAGGCCGAGGATGCGGCGGGTGCCGGGGACGGCGAGGCGGCGGGCGCGGGCGGTGAGCTCGGCGAGCGCGTGCGAGTCCATGGGAGCAGTGTGTCAGTCTGCCGGCGTGCTGGTCAGGATGCTGTCATACGTATAACGTCTGTCGTATGCCGCACATCGCCCTGATCACCCTCGTCGTCCGTGACTACGACGAGGCCATCGCCTTCTACACCGGTGCTCTCGGCTTCGAACTGGTCGAGGACACCGACCGCGGGGACGGTTCGCGCTGGGTCGTGGTCCGCCCCCGGGGCGCGGGCTCCGGCACAGCGCTGCTGCTGGCCCGGGCGGCGGGCGGTCCGCAGGAGGCGAGCGTGGGGGCCCAGACCGGCGGGCGCGTCGGGTTCTTCCTGCACACCGAGGATTTCGCCGCCGACCGGGCGCGGATGCTCGCGGCGGGGGTGCGGTTCCTGGAGGAGCCGCGGTACGAGCCGTACGGGACGGTGGCGGTCTTCGAGGACCTGTACGGAAACCGCTGGGACCTGCTCCAGCCGGCCTGACGGCCCGTCGCCGACAGGATCGCTCGACCGCTGCCGTACGGCCGTGCTCTTCCAACTGACCGGCCCCGCTCGGCGGTTCGGCCGCCGGGCCTTGCCCTCCGGCGCCGTGGCGCGGGTGCGTAGCATGGCGGGATGCCCCTCTTGCAGCGCCTCCGTCCGGACCACGCGCAGGCCCTCCTCGCCTTCGAGCGGGAGAACCGGGCCTACTTCGCCGCGTCCGTCCCCGACCGTGGCGACGAGTACTTCGCCCACTTCGACGCGCGCCACCGGGAGCTGTTGGGCGAGCAGGCGGCGGGGCTGCACTTCTTCCACCTCGTGGTGGACGACGGCGGTGAGGTGCTGGGGCGGGTCAACCTGATCGATGTGGCGGACGGTTCGGCCGAGTTGGGGTACCGGATCGCCGAACGGGCCGCGGGGCGCGGGCTGGCCACGGCCGCCGTCCGGGACGTCTGCGCCTTGGCCGCCGCGGAGTACGGCCTGACCACCCTGCGTGCCGTCACCACTCTCGACAACGCCGGCTCGCGAGCCGTGCTGGAGCGCACGGGCTTCACGCCCACCGGTGACATCCACCTGGACGGCCGCCCGGGTCTTCGCTTCGTGCGGCACCTGGACGGAGGCGAAGGCCTGGCGTAGCGCGTCGGGCGACTCGCCACGACGAGCGGGCGGTGCGTCCGCCGCACCTCGTCCGACCACCTGGAGCCGCCGGCCGGGCAAGCGCGCACGCTTGCCGAGGAGGGCCTTCCGACGTGGTCCAGCGTCATCGCCGTGGCCGGCACACTGCTCGACGGAGCGCTCACGGGGCTGCCCCAGTTCCGGGAGGAGCCGACCGCCCGTGCCGAGCGGAGGGCGGAAGCGCTGCGCGTGGCGCTGGGCGCATGGGCGGCCGCCCCGGTGACCACCGGCCGCCCCGGGTGACCATCGGCGGGCCGACCACGCCCATGCCGGCCGCTCGCAGCGAGGCCGCCGTCGCGGCGACCGACGAGCCGGCCGCCGCGGCGGGGCGCGTCATGGCCTGGTCGCCGGGACGCGGAGCAGGGACCCCGAGGCGGTGAAACCCATGTCGCGCCGAGCGGCCAGGTTCGCGTCCGGCTGTGGGCCGGCGTCGACGACGAGACCGGACCGTGCCGGGCCGCGGGGAGGGCGATCAGGCCTCGTCGGTGTCCGCGGTCAGCCTCAGCGACACCGAGTTGATGCAGTACCGCTGGTCCGTCGGGGTCGGGTAGCCCTCGCCCTCGAAGACATGGCCCAGATGCGAGCCGCAACGGGCGCAGCGGACCTCGGTGCGGACCATGCCGTAGGAGCTGTCCTCGATCAGTTCGACCGCGTCGGTGTCCTTCGGGTCGTAGAAGGACGGCCAGCCGCAGTGGGACTCGAACTTGGTGGTGGAGGTGAACAGCTCGGCGCCGCAGGCGCGGCAGGAGTACACGCCCTTCGTCCTGGTGTCGGTGTACTCACCGGTGAAGGCCCGCTCCGTGCCGGCCTCGCGCAGGACGTGGTACTCCTCGGGGGACAGTTCCGCGCGCCACTGCTCGTCCGGCTTCTCGACCTCGTACGGCATCTGCTGCTCCTCAGTTCGACAGGCGGGCGAGGATCCTGGGACCGAGGTCCGTGACGTCCCCGGCGCCCATCGTGAGAACGAGATCACCGGGCTTGGCCATTCCCGCGACCACGTCCGGGACGGTGTCCTTGTCGGACACGGCGGTGACGTCGGCGCCGGCGGCACGGGCCGCGTCGATGATCAGGGCGCTGGTGACGCCGGGGATCGGGTCCTCGCGGGCCGGGTAGATCTCCAGGACGGCCGACGCGTCGGCGAGGGCGAGGGCCTGGCCCATCTCCTTGCCCAGCTCCTGGGTACGGGAGAAGAGGTGCGGCTGGAAGACGACGAGGAGGCGGGAGTCCCCGGCGGCGCCGCGCATGGCCTCCAGATCGGCGGTCATCTCGGTGGGGTGGTGCGCGTACGAGTCGATGACCTGGACGCCCGCGGCCTCGCCCTTGAGCTGGAGGCGGCGGCCGACGCCGGTGTACGCGGTGAGGGCCTGGGCCAGGGCGGCGGGGTCGATGCCGACGCGGGCGCCGGCGGCGAGGGCGGCCGCGGCGTTGTGGGCGTAGTGGCGGCCGGGTACGGAGACGGTGAAGGTGTGCTCGGTGCCGTCGAGGGCGACGGTGACCTCGCTGGTCATGCCCTTGGGCGTGAGGGCGAGGATCCGGGCGTCGGAGTCGGCCGACTCGCCGACGCGGATGATCGTCAGGTCGTCGCGGCCGGCGACCCGGCGGGCCAGCTCGCGGGCGCCGGAGTGCTCGCCGACGACCAGGGTGCCGCCGGGGCGGATCTTGGCGACGAAGGCCTCGAAGGACTCGTAGATCTCGTCCATGGAGGCGTAGTTGGCGTGGTGGTCCAGCTCGACGTTGAGGACGATCGCGACCTCGGGGTCGTACTTCTGGAAGCTGCGGTCGCTCTCGTCCGCCTCGGCGACGAAGATCTCGCCGTCGCCGTGCAGGGCGTTGGTGCCGGGACCGGCGAGGTCGCCGCCGATGGCGTACGACGGGGCGACGCCCAGCTCGGTGAGGGCGACGGCGAGCATCGAGGTGGTGGTGGTCTTGCCGTGCGTACCGGCCACGGCGATGGCGCGCAGCCCGGTCATCAGGGCGGCGAGCGCGTCGGAGCGGTGGACGACCGGGATGCCCAGCTCGGTGGCCCGGGCCAGCTCGGGGTTGTCGGCGCGGATGGCGCTGGAGACGACGACACAGCTCGTCCCCTCGGCGACGTGTTCCGCGGCGTGGCCGATGTGGACGGTCGCGCCGAGGGCCCGCAGGGACGCGGCGGTCTCGGACTCGCGCGCGTCGCTGCCGGCGACCTCGGCCCCGCGCTGGGCGAGGATCTTGGCGATGCCCGACATTCCGGCGCCGCCGATGCCGATGAAGTGCGGCCGTTCCATGGCGGCAGGAATCATGGCGGCAGGAATGGCGGGGGCCATGCGTGTCTCTCCCGGGGGTGCGACGTCGTTACCGGCCCCAGCCTATTCGGTGTCGGGCTCGTCGTTGTGCGCGAAGAGCTTGAGCACCGGCACGCCGACCTTGTGGCGGGCGCGGGAGGCCCAGTCCCGGTGGAAGAACTCCTCGACGTAGTGGGGCTTGGTCAGCACGATCACCTCGTCCGCGCCGGACTCGTCCACGACGGCCTTGAGCTTGTCCAGCGGGTGGTCCTCGACGACCTGGCCGACGGCCTCGCAGCCGGCTTCGCGCAGGGAGCGCAGGGAGTGCTCCAGCCCTTGCTGGGCGGTGAGTCTGGCGGCCTTGCCCTCGGGCTCCTCACCCTCCTTCACGGCCTCTCTCAGCTCGCCGAGGGCGACGTCGTCGATGGCCCGCAGCAGTACGACCTGGTCGCCACGCGGCTGCATCAGGACAATGAAGGACATCCTCTCGTCCGCGTGGAGGGTGGTGACGAACTCCACGTCCACGGACGACAGCGGCTTCTCGATCATCAGAACGCTTGTGAACACTTGGGAGCCCTTCCGCGGAAACCATCCTTCCCCGTGTCCGCACGGGGACTGCGAGAGTAAGTCTGCCCCTCGGGAGCTAACCGGAACGGATTATTCCGCTAATTGGTCAGGTCCGGGTGTAACGAGTGAAAAGGAACCCGTCCTCCTCCAGTACGGAGGCCAGCGAGAACCGCTCCGGAACGGCCAGGGAGGGCCCGCCCGTGATCCGCTGCGCGTTCCCGGCGGTCAGCAGCGGCGACACGGTCAGGCACAGCTCGTCCAGCACCCGGGCCTCCACCAGCTGCCCGAGGAGCCGCGGGCCGCCCTCCGTGAGCAGCCGCGTCAGCCCGAGTCCGGTCAGGGCCGCCACGACCCGCTCCGGCTCCACCCCGGTCCCGTCACCCGCGACGATCACCCGGGCCCCGGCCGCCTCGGCCTCCCGGACCCGGTCCGGCGGCGCCGCCGCGCCGGTCAGCAGCAGGGTCGGCACGAGCGGCGAGGTGAACAGCGGAGCGGAGAAGTCCAGGTCCAGCGAGGCGCTGACCACCGCGATCGCGGGCGCCGGGCCCTGTCCGGCCGCCGCCCGCCGCTCCGCGAAGGTCTCCCGCGCGCGTGCCGGACGGTAGCCCTCCAGCCGTACCGTTTCCGCGCCGACGATCACCACATCGGCCAGGGCACGCAGCGTGCCGAAGATCCGCATGTCGGTGTCGGACGAGATGGGCTGGGACCGCCCCTCGTGCTGGGCCGCCCCGTCCAGGGACGACACCATGTTGGCGCGCAGCCAGGGCGTGCCCGGAGGGCCGGGGTACGCGTAGGCCTGGGCCAGCTCGTCGAGGGACCACTCCGCATCCACGGCGGGGGCTGTCTGGTCGGTCACAGGAAGCAGGCGTCGCATGCCGTGCAGTCTGGCACGGCGATTAGAGTGGGTGACTGTGTCGACCAGTGCCATAACCGAAGCGGCCCCGCTGTCCCTGTGCGCCCGCGAGCCGCACGTCCCGGCCGACCGCCTGGTCGCCGAGATGGTGCCGCCGCCGCGCTTCGACGCGGTGCGCTTCGACACGTACATCCCGGACCCGAACCAGCCGAGCCAGACCCAGGCGGTCGAGGGCTTGCGTTCGTTCGCGGCCGGGCTCGGCGGCGCGCACGCGACCGGCGCCGGCCGCCGCCGCTGGTTCCGGAAGAAGCCCGCCGCGCCCACGGCGCCGCGCGGGGTCTACCTGGACGGCGGGTACGGCGTCGGCAAGACCCACCTGCTGGCCTCCCTCTGGCACGCCACGCCCGCCGAGCCGTCCCTCAAGGCGTTCGGCACGTTCGTGGAGCTGACCAACCTGGTCGGCGCGCTCGGCTTCCAGCAGACGGTGGCCACCCTCAGCGGGCACCGGCTGCTGTGCATCGACGAATTCGAGCTGGACGACCCGGGCGACACCGTCCTGGTGTCGACGCTGCTCGGCAAGCTGGTCGACGCGGGGGTGGCCCTGGCCGCCACGTCCAACACGCTGCCGGGCAAGCTCGGCGAGGGCCGGTTCGCCGCCGCCGACTTCCTCCGGGAGATCCAGGGCCTCTCCGCCCACTTCCGCCCGATGCGCATCGACGGCGAGGACTACCGCCACCGCGGGCTGCCCGAGGCCCCGGCGCCGTACGCGGACGAGCAGGTGACGAGGGCGGCGTACGCCACGCCGGGCGCGTCGCTCGACGACTTCCCGCACCTGCTGGAGCACCTGGCCCGGGTCCACCCGAGCCGGTACGGCGCGCTGACGGACGACGTCCGGGCGGTCTGCCTCACCGACGTACGGCCCGTGCCGGACCAGTCGACGGCGCTGCGCCTGGTGGTGCTGGCCGACCGGCTGTACGACCGGGAGATCCCGGTCCTGGCCTCGGGGCGGCCGTTCGACGAGCTGTTCAGTGACGAGATGCTGAACGGCGGGTACCGCAAGAAGTACTTCCGGGCGATCTCGCGGCTCACCGCGCTGGCGCGCGACGCCAAGGGGCTGGTGGCGCAGTAGGTTTGGGTGGCATAACCCATTTGGGGTTGTTCATCGTCCGAAGGGAATTCGGCATGGCCACCACGCGTCACGCGCACACCGTCTGGGAAGGCAACCTCACCGAGGGGTCGGGCACCGTGTCCCTCGACTCCTCCGGCATCGGGCAGTATCCGGTCTCCTGGCCCGCCCGCGCCGAGGAGCCGAACGGCAAGACCAGCCCGGAGGAGCTGATCGCGGCCGCCCACTCCAGCTGCTTCTCGATGTTCCTGTCCGGCTCCCTCACGAAGGCCGGCAACCCGCCGGCCCGGCTGACCACCAAGGCCGACGTGACCTTCCAGCCCGGCAAGGGCATCACCGGCATCCACATCACCGTGGAGGGCGAGGTCCCGGGCCTGGACGAGGCGGGCTTCACCAAGGCCGCCGAGGACGCCAAGGCGGGTTGCCCGGTCAGCCAGGCACTCACGGGCACCGAGATCACTCTCACCGCCAAGCTCGTCTGACCCACGGGACACATGAGGCGACGTGGCCCGCACTGTTCACGTGTAACCACACCACGTGATACACACGTGCGGGTCACGTCACACCTGTCCACCCCTCGGCCCGCGCCCGGGGGTGCCCCGAGCAGGGAGTTGTTGCCTCATGTCCGAACGGCTGTCCGCAACACGACGTCAGATCCTGGCCGGTACCGGCGCGTCCGTCGCCGGGATCGCCTTCACCGGCGCCTTCTCGGAGCTCTTCGCCGGCACCGCCGCCGCCCGTGGCCACGCCGGCTACGGCGCCCTCGTGCCCGACCCGGCCGGTCTGCTGGACCTGCCCAGAGGCTTCCGCTACAAGGTGCTCTCCCGCGAGGGCGACCCGCTCCGCTCCGGCGAGGGCCGGGTGCCGGGCAACCACGACGGCATGGGCGCCTTCGCCGGCCGTCGCGGACGCGTCCACCTCGTCCGCAACCACGAGAACCGCGCCTCCGCCGCGCTCGGCGTCCCCACCGTCCGGGGCCTGACCTACGACCCGGCCGCCAAGGGCGGCTGTACGGCGATCGAACTGGACGGCCGCAACAACGTCCTCGGCGAACGCGTCGCCATCGCCGGCACCGCGGTCAACTGCTCCGGCGGGCTCACGCCGTGGGGCACCTGGCTCACCTGTGAGGAGACCGAGGACAAGGCGGGCACCAACGGCTACACCAAGGACCACGGCTTCGTCTTCGAGGTCCACCCCGCCGACCCGCTGCGCACCGGAGCCGTACCGCTGACGGCGATGGGGCGTTTCCAGCACGAGGCCATAGCGGTCGACCCGCGCAACGGCATCGTCTACGAGACCGAGGACGCCTTCCAGAAACCGTTCGGGCTCTTCTACCGCTTCCTGCCCAACAGGCCGCTCGGTGGCACCGGATCGCTGCGCGCCGGCGGCGCCCTGGAGGCGATGCGCGTGCCGGGTGTGCCGGACCTGTCGGCGATCCAGGAGCCGGGCGCGACGTTCGAGGGCATCGAGTGGGTCCCCGTACCCGACAGCCAGGCGCGGCAGACGCCCATCCGGCTCCAGGACTTCGGGCCCAAGGGCATCACGCACGCCCAGAAGCTGGAGGGCTGCTACTGGGGCGGGCGCTCGGTCTACTTCGTCTCCAGCTTCGCGCGCGCCGCGGAGGGCTCGGCCGCCGACCACTACGGCCAGGTGTGGAAGTACGAGCCGCACCGGCGCCGTCTCACGCTGGTCGTCGTGTTCGGTCCGAGCAGCGACATCCAGTTGCCGGGCGAGTCCCCCGACAACATCTGTCTGGCGCCCAGCGGTGGCCTGATGGTGTGTGAGGACGGCAACGGCGCGCAGCACGTGTACGGCCTCACCAAGCGGGGCGAGGTGTACGAGATGGCGCGCGGCGCGCAGAACATCGGTACGCCCCAGGAGCCGGAGTGGGGCGAGTTCGCGGGCGTCACGTTCTCGCCGGACGGCGAGACGATGTACGTCAACTGCTACACGCCGGGCACGACGTTCGCGGTGACCGGGCCGTGGCACTGAGGCAGGTGACGGCCGGCGGCGTGACGCGTGCGCACGCCGCCGGCCCGCCCATCGGGTGGCGGGTCACCAGGTGACGGGCAGCGCTTCCGGGCCGCGGATCAGCGTGCTGCGCCGCCAGGGGACCTCCTCGGGCGGGACCGCCAGGCGCAGCTCCGGCAGGCGGTCGACGAGGGTGTCGATCAGCAGCTCGGTCTGCATGCGCGCGAGCAGCCCGCCCATGCAGTAGTGCGGGCCGTACCCGAAGGCGACGTGCGGGTTGGGGGTGCGGTCGAAGTCGATCCGCTCCGGGTCGGGGAAGACGTCCGGGTCGCGGTTGGCGGCGAGGTACGAGACGTAGACCGGCTCTCCCGCGCTGATCCGGACGCCCCGGATCTCCACGTCTTCCTGGGCGATCCGGGCCAGGCCCACGGAGCTGCGGTGCGGGATGTAGCGCAGCAGTTCGTCGATGGCCGTCGGCCGGACGGCCGGCTCGGTGCGGAGCCGTTCGAGGAGGTTCGGGCGGGTCAGCAGCAGGAAGAACATCTGCCCGGTGTTGGCGGTGACGGCCTCCCCGCCGATCTGGAGGGGGCCGACGAGTCCGATCGCCTCCTCCTCGGTGATGTCGCCCCGCCCCACCGCCGCGCCCAGCAGGGAGATGACGTCCTCCTCCGTGCTGCCGTAGCGGGCGCGGATGGTCTCGGTGAACCAGCCGTACATGCCGTCCTTGGCCCGTGCGCTGGCGGCGGCGTCCTGCGGGGAGACGATCTGCCGGGTCCAGGCGCTCATCCGTTCGCGGTCGGCGACGGGTACGCCCATGACCTCGCAGACCACGGCGATGGGGAAGGGTTCCAGGATCCGCTCGACGAGGTCCGCGGGGGGCCCGTCGGCGAGCAGCTCGTCCATCATTTCGTGCAGGGTGTCCTGGGCGCGTGCGCGCAGTCGTTCCACCCCGCGGTGGGTGAAGGCCGGCGCCACGGCGCCCCGGAGCCGGTTGTGCTCGGGCTGGTCGGCGAAGGCCAGCGATCCGCGCTTGGGCTTGAAATGGGCCGCGAGCCGGGTGACCTGGCCGTCGACGACGGGCGCGCGGGTGAAGCGCGGGTCGTTGGTGACCATCCTGACGTCGTCGTAACGGGTCACCAGCCAGGCCCAGCCCTCGCCGTGGGGCAGTTGGATGCGGCTGATCGGTCCTTCGCGCATCAGCTCCGCCAGCACCGGGTCGAACTCCGTCCCGGCGATGTCCAGCGCGGGCCAGTGCCGCACGGGTGGCGGACCCAGGATGGGCCGTGCAGCGGTGTCCTCGATCATGCGTCCGTCCGTCCCTTCGACGACTGAGTCTTCTCCTCACGATCACCCGGGCGGGGCGGGACATCGCGCTGGACTACTCCGGACGGAAGCAGGACGGACACCACCGGTCCGCTGATCATATATTTTGCGCATGTGATCACTTACGTACGGAATACGTCACTTCTGGGTGCCTTGTGCGCTGTTCTCGTCGGCTGCGGTGGAGCCTCCGACACCCGCCCCACCGCACCCGCACGGCCGCCCTCCGTCGCGAGCCTCTCCCCCGCCCGGATGCCGCCGAGCATGGCGCCCGGACCCGGTGGCCTCACACCCGTGTTCGAACGGGGTCCGGTGACGGCCGACAAGACCGTGGCGCTCACCTTCGACGCCGACATGACGGCCGATCAGGGTCCCCGGGCGGCGAGCGGCGAACGGTTCGACAATCCCGCGCTGATCGACACGCTCCGGCGCCTGCGGGTCGACGCGACCGTCTTCATGACCGGACGCTGGGCCGAGCAGTACCCCGACCAGGCGAGGGCCATCGGCAACGACCCGCGCTTCGAGATCGCCAACCACTCCTACAGCCACCACGCCTTCAAGGCCCCCTGCTACGGGCTGCCCGCACTCGGCCGGCAGGACATGGCGGCCGACGTACGCCGTGCCTTCGACGCGTTCCGCACGGCCGGGGCGCGCAACGTCGTGCCCTACTTCCGCTTCCCCGGCGGCTGTTACGACGACGGCGCGCTCCGCGCCCTGGCCTCGGCCAAGGTGACGGCCGTCCAATGGGACGTGGTCAGCGGCGACGCGTTCGCCACCGACGCCGACGCGGTCGCCGAGCAGGTCCTGGCGGGCGTGCGGCCGGGCTCGCTGGTGGTGATGCACTGCACCCGCAGCGCCGCGCCCGTCACCGAGCAGGCGGTCCGCCGCATCGTCCCGGAGCTGCGCGAGCGCGGCTACCGCTTCGTCAAGGTCTCGGAGCTGATGGCTGCCGCACGGGGCACGTGACAACGCACTTGCCCTCCAGGGCGCTCCAACCCCTAACGTCACCCGTACGACCTGACGAGGGGATACACCGTGCGTTACACACTGTTCGGGCGGACCGGACTGCGCGTGAGCGAGCTCGCTCTGGGCGCCATGACCATGGGCCACGACGGCGACGTCGAGGTGAACCGCCGCATCCTGGACGCGTACGCGGACGCGGGCGGCAACTTCGTCGACACGGCCGACGTCTACGCCGGCGGCGCCTCCGAGACCGTTCTGGGCACGCTGCTCGACGGCCGCCGGGACCGGTTCGTCCTGGCCTCCAAGTACACCTGCGCCACACACGAGGGCGATGTCAACTCCGGCGGCAACCACCGCAAGAACCTGGTGCAGTCGGTGGAGGCCAGCCTCGCCCGGCTGCGCACCGACCGCCTCGACGTGCTGTGGGTGCACGCGCGGGACGAGCTGACCCCGGTCGAGGAGGTCATGCGCGCCCTGGACGATCTCGTACGCTCCGGGAAGGTGCTCTACCTCGGCGTGTCCGACTGGCCCGCCTGGGAGATCGCCCAGGCGAACACCCTCGCCGAACTGCGCGGCTGGACCTCCTTCGCCGGTTCGCAACTGCGGTACAACCTGCTGGAGCGCACGCCCGAACGCGAGCTGCTGCCGCAGGCGCGCGGCTTCGACCAGGCCGTGTTCGCCTGGGCGCCGCTGGCGGCCGGCAAGCTCACCGGGAAGTACCGCCGGGGCGGGACGGGCAGGCTGTCCGACGGGGCGCGGGAGGACGAGCGGGAGGCCGCGATCATCACCGCCGTCCTGGAGATCGCCGAACAGGGTGGCTGGAGCCCGGCCCAGGTGGCGCTGGCCTGGCTGCGCGGCCGCCCCGGCAACATCGTGCCCCTCGTCGGGGCGAACCGTCCCGACCAGCTCGCCGACAATCTCGCGTGCCTCGACGTGGAGCTGGACGCCGCCGCCGTCGAGCGGCTCGACCGCGTCAGCGCCGTGCCACTCGGTTTCCCGCACGACTTCCTGCGGAGCCCGAGCGTCCTGCGCAACGTCCACGGCGGCCGCCGCGCGGACGTCGACGACCGGCGCACCTGGCGCGCGTCCCGGGCCGACCGCGGTCAGGCCTAACCGGAGCAGGCGGTGCGCTCCGCCTCCCGCCACTCGCAGACCGGGCACAGCGTGATGCCCTTGGTCGACTCCGGGTACTCGGTCGGCTCCTGGCACTGGACACACGCGGCGTACGGCGGTCCGCCCTCGGACCGGGCGTCCTGGGGAGCCGGGGTCTCGCAGTACGAATCGTCCTTGTCGTCCATGTATACGAGCGTACTCACTCCCGTACCGCGGTGAGCCGGCAGGCGAGGGCGACCGCTGCCGCCGCGAGCACCACCGCCGCCCCCAGGGGGAGCAGCGGCAGCGGGACCCTGCCGGTGAGGTTGCCGTCGACCAGGCCGGTGATCGCGGTGTTGGCGGGCGATCCGGTGGTCACCAGCACCAGCAGGGCGGCCGTCGCGATGGCGGCGAAGGACCAGCCGGGGGCCGGCACCAACGGGCGGGTCAGCAGGGCGCCGACGGCCGCGCCGAGCAGGACGCAGACCGTCGCGGTGAGCAGTCCCGCGAGGGCGGCGGGTCCCGGCGGGACGCCCGTCCGCCCGTCGGCGCTGACCCGCGCGCCCGCCGCCATCACCAGCAGCAGGGCCACCGTCCCGGGCAGGGCCGCGCCGAGGGTCCCGGCGAGGATCGCCGCGAGGTGGACCCGGGTCCGGCCGGCCGCCGCGGCGGCGACGCTCCGGGCGGCCGGGGGCTCCTGGTTCAGGCAGATCCGTACGAGCCAGGCGGTGACCGGCAGCAGCGGGGCGGAGACGTACCCGAGGGCGCCGAGCACCGGTTCGCCGGCGCGCACGCCGATGGCGACGAACGCGACGTACAGCAGGACCGGCGGGAGCCAGCCCTGGGAGCGCAGCAGCAGGGCGGTCTGGTAGCGGAGGAGCGCGGTCATGGGGCGGTGCTCTCGATCCTCACCGGGGCCACCCGGTGGATGTGCCAGGGCGTGCGGGCCGTCAGCAGCTCCCACAGCAGCGCGTCCGAGTGGGCGGCCGCCACGGTGAAGGCCACGCCCCCGTCCGGGGCGGTGGTGTACGTGGGTGAGCCGGGAAGGTCCCCGAGCCGGCCGCCCGACGCCACCACCTGGACCAGCTGCTCCGGTTCCGCGGACACGGCGGCAGGGGCGCGGGGCTCCGGACGGCCGCCGGTCATCGCGTACACCGCGTCCGCCGCTCCCGCGAGCCGCCGCGGGTCGTGGTCGACGTACACCACCGACCCGCCCGCCGTGACCCGCTCCCCCACCGCCCGGTCCAGCTCCGCGCGGGCCGCCGAGTCCAGGCCGGTCCACGCCTCGTCCAGGACGAGCAGGTCCGGTTCGGCGAGCAGTGCCTGGGCCACGGCGACCTTCTGGCTGGTGCCCTTGGACAGCTCGGCCAGCGGGGTGCGCGCGTGGGACAGGGCCCCGAACCGCTCCAGCCACTCGGCCGCCCGCGCCGCCGCCACCCGCCGCCCGAGCCCCTGGATGCGCCCGAGGTGGGCGAGGTAGCCGGTGGCGGTGAACGGGAGCGCGGCGGGGAAGCGTTCGGGCACGTACGCGGTACGCGGCGGCCGGCCGGTGATCCGGCCCTCGGTCGGGGCGTCGATCCCGGCGATCAGCCGCAGCAGGGTGGACTTGCCGCTGCCGTTGGTGCCCTCGATCCGGACCAGGGTGCCCGCGGGGACGTCGAGATGGACGTCCCGCAGCACCCAGGCCCCGGTCAGACCGTAACGGCGGCCCATTGCCGTGAGGTTCAGGACTGCTTCGCCTTCTCGGGCGTGAGCTCGCTGGGCCGTACGATCACGAAGCCCTCGCCCTGGAGCATCAGCTGCACGGCCTCGCCGGACCCGCCGCGGATCATCGAGCCGAGGGACTGGGACCGGTGCAGCGAGGTGTTCAGCTGGGCGCTCCAGCCGACGACCGCGTCGGTGTCGACGTACACCGGCTGGTTGGTGGTGACCGGGATGACGACGGGGTTTCCGTCGCAGATGACGGCGAGCTTGCCGTAGCCGGTGAAGACGCTGTTGAAGAGGCCGCCGCCGGTCATTCCGGCGCCCTTCACGGTCTTGATGTCGTACGAGAGCGTCGCGTCGAAGCACAGGACGTTGCGGCCGTTGACGGTGAGCGCGTCACCCTGGTCGATGTCGACGATGAAGCAGTTCTGGGCCTCGTGCGCGAACCACGCCTCGCCCTGGCCGCGCACGGCCATCAGCGGCAGGCCCTCGCCGGTGACGGCACGCTTGAGCATGCCGCCCAGCCCCTGGCCCTTGCGCTCGAACTGGAGGTTTCCGCGGTAGGCGATCATCGATCCCTGCCGGGCGTGCATCTCACCGTTGACGGTGTACTTGACCGACTTCGCGTTCTGGAGGGTCATGCCGGGCACTGTCGCCTGCTGCGCCATGTTCTCGGAGGCGAAAAGATCGCTTTTCATGCGGGCATCGTGTCCCGGAACGACCCGTTCCGCCAAGAACGGGTCCATGATCGGCTGGCAAACTGTCCTGATGAGCAGCAACGACGCCCCCCAGTTCGTCCTCCCCCTGGTCGTACGCATCGAGAAGGCCGAACCTCCGGCCAGGACCGACGCCCTGGAGGCCGCCGCCCGCGCGGTGCTCGTGATGCTGTCGGACGACCGGGCGCTCGGCGACGGCGAGTGGGCCGAGGCCGTGCGCGCCTGGCAGGACGCGCGGATCCGCAAGGTGGTGCGCCGGGCGCGGGGCGCGGAGTGGCGCAAGGCCGCGCAGCTGCCGGGCATCACGGTGACGGGCGGCACGGCGGAGGTACGGGTCTTCCCGCCGGTCCCGCTCGACGGCTGGCCCAAGGAGCTCGCCAAGCTCCAGGTGTCCGGCACGGAGCTGGACGACACCGGCGAGCTGCCGTCGCCCGCGCCCGGGCAGGCGCTGCTGTGGCTCAACCCGGACCTGCACATGTCGGCCGGCAAGGAGATGGCGCAGGTCGGGCACGGCGCCCAGCTGCTGTGGTGGGCGATGACGGACGCGGACCGCAAAGCCTGGCGGGAGGCCGGATTCCCCCTCGCGGTACGTACCGCGCACCCCGGCCGGTGGGCCGAACTGACCACGAGCGGGCTGCCGTTGGTGCGCGACGCGGGCTTCACGGAGATCGCCCCCGGGTCGTGCACGGTGGTCTCCGAGTTTCCGGTGCGGGGCGACTGAACGTTCCGTTCCATGTATACGTACCTCCCAGTAATGCCATTAGGTTCGGGAGGCACCACCTTGTTGTTGCGACGTATCAACGGCTCGGCACTCATCATCGCGGCCCTCGTCGCCACGGTCAGCGCGCTGGCGTTCCCGGTCTGGTCGTACGCCGACCGCTCCGGCACCGGCCAGGCCAACCTCAACGCGTCGACCGTGGCGACCCAGTGGGGACCGCTGTCGGCGACGGACCGCGACTTCCTGGTGAAGGTGCGGCTGGCGGGGCTCTGGGAGCTGCCGGCCGGCCAACAGGCGATCGAGCGGGCGCCGAGCCAGGCCATCAAGGACGCGGGCGACCACCTGGTCGTCGGCCACACCGACCTGGACCAGCGGGCGCGTGACGTGGCGGCGAAGCTGGGCGTGGAGCTGCCGAACCAGCCGACCGAGCAGCAGCAGGGGTGGCTGCAGGAACTGTCGGCGGCGAGCGGCGAGGAGTACGAGCGGAAGTTCGCCAACCTGCTGCGCAACGCGCACGGCAAGGTCTTCGCCCTGGTCGCCCAGGTGCGGCACACCACCCGCAACACGCTGATACGTCAGCTGGCGAGCGACGCCAATCAGACGGTCCTGGACCACATCACGATGCTGGAGGCGACGGGCAAGGTCGACTTCGACGCGATCGCCAACGAGGCCGCGGGGAACGCGACCGCGAGCCCGTCCGGTCCGCCGGCGCCCAACGGCAACCTGCCGCCGGCGCCGTCCCCGGCCGTGCCGACGGGGACGGACCAGTCCTTCACCTCCCGGCCCTCGACGCAGCCGGGGCCGCCGACGGCCATCAACACGACCCGCCCGTAACCCGGCCCGTAACCTCAAATCAAGCTCTGAACTGCGGTTCTCTCGTTTCGCGGTTCCACTCACGGGGCCATTACCCCTCCGACCGACGCAGGAGGAGGGGGACATGAGGGAACTGGGTACCGGAATCGGCTGGCGTCCGGAGATCGCGGACACGGTGGAGGGGCTGGCCGGCGTGGACTGGGTGGAGGTGGTCGCGGAGAACATCTGCGCCGGCCACCTCCCCGACTCCCTGCTGCGGCTGCGCGACCGGGGCGTCACGATCGTCCCGCACGGCGTGTCGCTGGGCCTGGGCGGCGCGGACCGGCCGGACGAGGGGCGCCTCGCGGAGCTGGCGTCGAAGGCCACGGCCCTCGGGGCGCCGCTGGTCACCGAGCACATCGCCTTCGTACGGGCCGGGGGGCCGCTCACCGCCTCCCCCGCCCTGGAGGCGGGCCACCTGCTGCCGGTCCCGCGTACCCGGGACGCGCTGGACGTGCTGTGCGAGAACGTCCGTATCGCCCAGGACGCGCTCCCGGTGCCGCTGGCGCTGGAGAACATAGCGGCGCTGTTCTCCTGGCCGGGCGAGGAACTGACGGAGGGGCAGTTCCTGGCCGAGCTGGTGGAGCGCACGGGCGTCTGCCTCCTGATCGACGTGGCGAACCTGCACACCAACCACGTCAACCGGGGCGAGGAGCCGGCGAAGGCCCTGGCGGAGCTGCCGGTCGAGGCGATCGCGTACGTCCACGTGGCGGGCGGTGTCGAACGGGACGGCGTCTGGCACGACACCCACGCCCACCCGGTCCCGCCCGCGGTCCTGAGCATCCTCGCGGACCTCGCCTCGCGGGTCGCCCCGCCGGGCGTCCTGCTGGAACGGGACGACGACTTCCCGCCGGCGGAGGAGCTGGCGGCCGAACTCGCCTCCATCCGCGCGACGGTGGCGGGTGCCGCCGAACGCGGCGGCGCGGGCGTCGGGGCCGGGACGGGGACCGAACGCGGGGCGGACGCCGGGCCCGAGACGGTTGCCGGGTCCAAGCGCGTGGCGGGGCGGAAGCCTGCCCGCGCCATCGGCACGGGGGTGCGGGAGCGGGTGGGGATCGCTCAGGCCGCGTTGCTGTCGGCGCTGGTGGCCGGGACGCCCGCACCCGAGGGGTTCGACCACGCGCGGCTGCGGGTGCAGAGCCGTGCGCTGGCCGGCAAGCGGGCCGGGGTCGTCGCCAAGGTGGCGCCCGAGCTGCCGGAGATCCTCGGCGGCGGATACCGGGCCGCGTTCCTCGCGTACGCCGCCTCGCGCCCCATGCGCGGCGGATACCGGCGCGACGCGCTCGACTTCGCGGAACACCTGCTGATCGCCGGCAGGCCCGAGGACCCCGCAGCCCGTGAACGGCTCACCACATGGTGGCGGGAACGCGCCGGGGCGCGGCCGCCCGGCCGGGCCGGCCGGCTCGTGCGCGCCGCCCGCGCCGCGCTCGTGGGGAGGCGAGCCGCGTGAACGCCCTCGCCCTCCTGCTGTACGTCGCCGTCGCCGTCTCGTCGGCCCTGCTGATCAACGGGGTGGCCGCCGCCCGGCGCGGCCCGGGCGGCTCCATCCACCACCGGGTGGAGGCCGCGTTCCTGAACGGCGGGCCCGCCCGGGTCGTCGACTCCGCCCTGGCCTCGCTCCACGCGGACGGCCGCGTCGCCGTCGGCGGGCCGGGCATCGTGCACGTCGTACGCCCGGTCGGCCACGACCCGGTCGAACGCGCGGTGCTGCACGAGCTCGCCGCTGCGCCCAGCGGCGCGCTGCACACGGTCCGGCTCGCCGCCATGCGCAACCCCGCCGTGCAGGAGGTGGGCGACCGGCTGGCCGCCCGCGGGCTGATCGTGCCGCGCGGCGCGGGGCGCACCTGGCGCCGGTGGGCCACCGTGCAGGCAGCCGCATGCTTCCTGCTCATCTTCGGCTCCATCGCCGCGACCGTCGCCGAGTACGCCACCGCCGATTTCGGCGACATGCCGTTCCCCTTCGTCATCAAGGTGCTGCCCGCCCTGCTGGCCGGCCTGGTCACCGCCATGATCTGCGGCGGCGTCAGCAGCCGCCGGATCACCGGGGCCGGCCGCCGGGCCCTCGCCGCGTACCGCAGGGCCCATGCCCACCTGATCGAGCCGGGGGACCTGGTGGCACTGCACGGGCTGCGCGCGCTGCCCGATCCGGTGCTCCGGGATCAGCTGGTGGCGGCGGCGCGGATGTACGGCAGAAGGGGCCGCGGAGGGGGCACACAGCAGGACGAGCCTTTCGTGACCACGACGGTCATCGTGTGGTGCGCGAGCGCCGACACGGGCGGTTCGAGCTGCGGGGGCGGCTGCGGAGGCGGCGGAGGCGGTGGCGGCTCCGCGTGCAGCGGCGGGTCGAGCTGTGGAAGCGGCGGAGGCGGGTCGAGCTGCGGAGGCAGCAGCGGCGGTGGGTCCAGCTGCGGCGGAGGCGGAGGAGGCGGGGACTGACGGTTCGGGGAACCTCCCAACGTACCAGTGACACCCGGGAGTTGACCGCAGCTTCGGCAACCGTCCGCACGAGCACCGCGCCGCCCGCCAGCGTGCACCGCACCATGCGACCCCACTCAGGCACCGGCACCGGCCTGGTCGTCGTCGCCCTGACCGCGACCATCGCCGCCCTCGTGTTCCCCGTCTGGTCCTGCGCCGACCGCGCCGGCACCACCCCCGCCCGCCTGGAGGCCGGTTCCGTGCCCACCCGGTGGGGGCCGCTGTCCGCCGCCGACCGCGACTTCGTCGTCCGCGTCCGGCTGACCGGGCTCTGGGCGCTCCCGGCCGCCCAGCAGGCCACCGGCCGCGCCCCCAGCCGCGCCGTGGAGACCGCCGGGCGGCACCTCGCGACCGATCACACCTACCTCGGCGTCCGCGTCCGTGACGTCGCCGCCCGGCTCCGCGTGGCGCTGCCGAGCCGGCCCACCGACGAGCAGCGGACCTGGCTCGACCGGTTGATGGAGGCCCACGGCCCCGCCTACGCGTCGGTGTTCGCCGCCCTCCTGCGCCAGGAGCACGGCACCCTCTTCTCCGTCGCCGCCGAGATCCGTGCCACCACCCGCAACACCCTCGTCAGGGCGCTCGCCGACGACGCCGTACGGCTCCTCCTCCAGGACCTCAACGCTCTGGAGACGTCCATATCGTGAGAACCCCGTGGCGCCACGCCCACCGTTTCGCGTAGAACTCCGGCATGTTCTGGGTGCCCTTGCTGCTGGTGACGTGGGCCGCGGCGGCCATCAGCTGCGCGCGGCTGTGCCTCGCCGCCGCCGAGGCCGCCCAGCCGGTGCCTCCGAAGGAGCGCGACCGGGCGGAGGACCGTGAACTGAGCCTGTACGAGGTCGCGTTCCTGGCCGGTGGCCCGCAGAGGGTGACCGATCTGGCGCTGGTGTCGATGCACCGCCGACGGCGGCTGTGGCTGGCGCACACCGGCTGGGCGACCGTCGTGGACCCGGACCCGGAGGGCGCGGACGACCTGGAGCGTTCGGTGATCGGGGCGATAGGGCCCGAGGGGCAGTCGCGGACGGCGGCGGTACGCGCCGCGGCGTCGGCGGCCGACGCGGTGCGGGCGCTCGCCGACCGGCTCGTCGCCGCGGGGCTCGCCGTGCCCGACGCCGCCAGGTCCGCCGTTGCCGCCGCGCTGCGCGGCGTGCGCCGCTCGACAATCCTGACGGTCTCGCTCGCGGTGGCCGCCGTGCTGCTGCCGGCCGGACACGCGCCGGACGTCCACGGCATGGCCTGGTTCGCGCTCCCGCTGGTCCTCACGCTCGGGTGCCTCGTCATCGCGCGCGTCGAGGTCCACCCGTACACGGGCTGGGCCTCCCCCGCCGGGCAGCGCCTGCTGACGAAGGTGAACCGGCGCGACCCGCTCGCCGCCGTCGCGATCGTCGGGGTCCACGCCCTGGAGGACCCTGCGCTGCGTGCCGCGCTCGCACCGGGACAGCACAGGAGCCGCTGAAAAGACGCCGGTGCGGCGCGCGTGACGCGCGCCGCACCGGGAGCCGGACCCGGTGTCGCTGGAGCGGCGGGCGGAGGGGCCCGCCGTCTGATCTTCCGGGTCGGGGGGTGACCGGAGGGCGGCCGGCCAGGAGATGGCCGCGCCCGCCCGTCACCAGGTCGGTCGGGTCGGGGCCGTCAGGCGAGACCCGCGACCAGATCCGCGACCGACTTGCGCCGGCCGGTGTAGAACGGGACCTCTTCGCGTACGTGCATCCGCGCCTCGGAGGCGCGCAGGTGACGCATCAGGTCCACGATCCGGTACAGCTCGTCCGCCTCGAAGGCGAGGATCCACTCGTAGTCGCCCAGGGAGAACGAGGCGACCGTGTTGGCTCGTACGTCCGGGAAGCCGCGGGCCATCTTGCCGTGGTCGGCGAGCATCCGGCGCCGGTCCTCGTCGGGCAGCAGGTACCAGTCGTAGGAGCGCACGAAGGGGTAGACCGAGACGTAGTCGCGCGGCGTCTCGTCGGCGAGGAAGGCCGGGATGTGCGACCGGTTGAACTCGGCGGGTCGGTGCAGCGCCATGTTGGACCACACCGGCTGCAGCGCGCGGCCCAGCCTGGTGCGGCGGAAGAGGTTGTAGGCCTCCTGGAGCGCGTCCGAGGTCTCGGCGTGCCACCAGATCATCAGGTCGGCGTCGGCGCGCAGACCGGAGACGTCGTACGTGCCGCGCACGGTGATGTCCTTGGCGGCGAGCTGGTCGAACAGCTCCTGGACCTCGTCGGCGTAGCCGGTCCGGTCCTCGGGCAGGACGTCGCGCAGCTTGAAGACGGACCACAGGGTGTAGCGGATGACCTCGTTGAGGTCCTTCGCCTTCTTACCGGCGTTCGGGATCTTTTCGGGCGCACTCATAGGGCTATTCTCGCTCGTTGCTCAGGGTGCCTCGCGCCGGGGTCGGCGTGGCGAGGATCTCGTCCGCCGCGCGCCGCGCGCTCGCGATGGTCGCGGGGATGCCGACGCCGTCGTACACGGCTCCGCAGACACGCAGGGCGGGCAGCTTGGCGACGGCGTCGCGGATGCGGGCGACACGGGCGAGGTGGCCGACCGGGTACTGCGGCAGGCCGCCGATCCAGCGGGTGACCTCGGTGGCGACGGGCCGGGCGGCCAGGCCGGTGGCGTGGGCGAGGTCTTTCAGGGACACGGAGACGAGGTCGGCGTCCTCGCGGTGCAGGTGCTCCTCCTCGCCGTACCGGCCGACGGAGGTGCGCAGCACGACGAGGTCGCCGGAGCCCTCGTCGGTCCACTTCCACTTCTGGGAGGAGAACGTGGACGCCTTGATGGTCCGGCCGTCGACGGGCGGGACGAGGAACCCGGAGCCGGCGGGCAGCACGCCCGCCACGTCGGTGCGCCGGAAGGCGAGGGTGACCAGGGCCATGGAGGCGTACTCGACGGCGGCCAGCTCGGCGGCGGCGGACGGGGACTCGGCGGCGAGCAGCTCGGAGGCGGACCAGGCGGGGGTGGCGACGATCACGGCGTCGGCGTGGCGGACGCGTTCGCCGGTACGGACGTCCCAGCCCCCGCGGGCCGCTCGCGTGAGGGCGTGGACCGGCGTGTCGGTGAGGACCTCGCCCCCCTGGGCGGTGATGGCGTCGGCGACGGCGCCGGGCAGCGTACCGATGCCGCCCTCGATCCCCATGAAGGCGGGCCCGGCCTGCTGCTGTCCGGCCTGCTGGAGGGAGCGGACGGCCTCGGTGAGCGTGCCGTGGGCGCGGGCGGCGTCGAAGAGCTTGGGCACGGCGGCGCGCATCGAGATGGCGTAGGCGTCGCCCGCGTACACCCCGCCGAGGAGTGGTTCGACGAGCCGGTCGACGACCTCGCGGCCGAGCCGGTCGGCGACGTAGCGGCCGACGGCGATGTCGTCGCCGAGGTCGGCGGGGTCGGCCGGGGGCAGGTCCCGCTCGTGCTCGACACGGGCGAGGCCTTCGGCGGTCAGCAGTCCGGCGAGGGCGGCCGCGTCGCCGGGGACGCCCATGACGTGCCCCTTGGGCATCGGCCGGAGGGCGTCACGCGTCCAGACGGCGGCGGTGGTGGTGGCGGGCGGCTGGAGCCGGTCGCCGAGGCCGACGGCGCGGGCGAGGTCGACCGCCTCGGGGCGGCGGGCGAGCATCGACTCGGCGCCGAGGTCGACGGGGGCGCCCGCGATCTCGCCGGCGTGGAGCTTGCCGCCGAGCCGGGTGGTGGCCTCCAGCAGGGTCACGCGCCGCCCGGCGGTGATCAGCCGGTGGGCGGCGGCGAGGCCCGCGATGCCGCCGCCGATGACGACGACGTGGCCGCTCCTGGAAGTGTCCCCTGTGTCCGCGTTCATGTCTCCACTCTCTCAAACGCCGTTCCGAGTCCCGACCGTGACCGGTTCGTGAGCCGCTTGCGGCAACCGGCCCCCTCCCCCGCTCGTCCAACCGGCACATCAGTCGCCAGGGGTAACCGGGGGGATCATGCGCACACGTCGTCACAGGTTCGGGGCCGTACTGCTGCTGGCCGCCTCGCTCGCGCTCGCCGGGTGCGGCGCGTCCGGCGAGAGCGGGGACGAGAAGGCCGTCAGCAGCACCGCGGCGGACTCGGGTCACACGGCGGACAGGCCGGCCGAGGGCGCCAAGGCCTCCCCCGCACCCAAGCCGGCGCCGGACCAGCAGCAGCACGTGATCCGTACCGCCGAGCTCTCCGTCGAGGTCGGGAACGCCGCACAGGCGCTGACGAAGGCACGTACGGTCGCCGACGCCGCGGGCGGCCATGTCGCGAACGAGGCGACCGAGCGCGTCGACGACGACCACGTGACCTCGCGGATCGTGCTGCGCGTGCCGCAGTCCGCGTACGACGCGACGCTGAAGGAGCTCGCGGGCGCCGGGAAACTGCTCTCGCGCAAGGCGGAGGCCAAGGACGTCACCGACCAGGTCGTCGACGTGGAGAGCCGGATCGCCACGCAGCGGGCGAGCGTCGCACGGGTGCGGGAGCTGATGGACGAGGCGACGAAGCTGAGCGATGTGGTGGCCCTGGAGGGGCAGTTGAGCAGCCGTCAGGCGGACCTGGAGTCGTTGCTGGCACAGCGGGCGGCGCTGAAGGACCGTACGACGCTGGCGACCATCACCCTGCACCTCAGCGAACCGGAGAAGCCGGCCGAAGCCCGGGACGACGACGGCCCGGGCTTCGCGGACGCGCTGAGCGGCGGCTGGAACGCGCTGGTGACCACCGCCAAGTGGGCCGGGATCGTGCTGCTGGCGGTGGCACCGTGGGCGGCGGTGTTCCTGGTGGCGTACGCCGGGTGGCGGTGGCTGCTGCGGACGCGGTCGGCGAAGCGCGGGGACTCGGGGAGCGCCTCGTCGTAGCGTGTCCCGCATGGGACAGCTGGGACGAGAACGACTGGTGATCATCGGTGGGGACGCGGCCGGCATGTCCGCCGCGTCCCAGGCCCGTCGGCTGAAGGGCCCGGACGAGCTGGAGATCGTGGCCTTCGAGCGGGGGCACTTCACCTCGTACTCGGCGTGCGGGATTCCGTACTGGGTCGGCGGCGACGTCGAAGGGCCGGACCGGCTCGTCGCGCGCACGCCGGAGGCGCACCGCGAGCGGGCCATCGATCTGCGGCTGCGGACGGAGGTGACCGGACTCGACCTGGACGGCGGGCGGGTGCGCGTCCGGGACGTGGAGTCGGGCGCCGAGTCGTGGGAGGGCTACGACAAGCTGGTGGTCGCGACCGGCGCCCGCCCGGTGCGGCCGCCGCTGCCGGGCATCGACGCGGCTGGCGTGCACGGGGTGCAGACGCTGGACGACGGTCAGGCGCTGCTGTCCACGCTGACGGCGGTGAACGGGACGGCCCGGCGGCGCGCGGTGGTCGTGGGCGCCGGGTACATCGGCGTGGAGATGGCGGAGGCGCTGCTGAAGCGCGGCTACGAGGTGACCGTCCTCAACCGGGGCGAGCAGCCCATGTCGACGCTCGACCCGGACATGGGACGGCTGGTGCACGAGGCGATGGACGGCCTCGGCATCACCACGGTCGCCGGCACGGAGGTCACCAAGATCCTCACGGGTGACGAGGGCCGGGTGCGGGCGGTGGCCACGGAGGACGCCGAGTACCCGGCGGACGTCGTCGTGCTGGGCATGGGCGTGGCGCCGGAGACCACCCTGGCGCGGGAGGCGGGGCTGCCGCTCGGCGAGTACGGCGGGCTGCTGACCGACCTGTCGATGCGGGTGCGCGGCCGCGAGGAGGTGTGGGCGGGCGGTGACTGCGTCGAGGTGCTGGACCTGGTCTCGGGCCGTGAGCGGCACATACCGCTGGGCACGCACGCCAACAAGCACGGCCAGGTCATCGGCGCCAACGTGGCCGGCGGGTACGGCACGTTCCCCGGTGTCGTCGGTACGGCGGTCAGCAAGGTGTGCTCGCTGGAGATCGCGCGGACCGGCCTGCGCGAGAAGGACGCGGAGGCGGTCGGCCTGCGGTTCGTGACGGTGACGGTCGAGTCGACGAGCCGGGCCGGGTACTACCCGGGGGCGGCGCCGATGACGGTCAAGATGCTCGCCGAGCGCCGTACGGGCCGGCTGCTGGGGTGCCAGATCGTGGGCCGCGAGGGCGCGGCGAAGCGGGTGGACATCGCGGCGGTGGCGCTGACGGCGGGGATGACCGTCGAGCAGATCACCGCCCTGGACCTCGGCTACGCCCCGCCGTTCTCCCCGGTGTGGGACCCGGTGCAGGTCGCGGCCCGCAAGGCGGTGGCGGCGGTCCGGAAGGCGGGCTCGTAACGCCGTCACCAGCATGGCCTAGGGTCGGGTGTCGTGATCACTTCCTTCAGCGACGCCTTCGTCCGCGCCACCGAGCCCCATGCCGCCTGGGGGTGGGAACAGCTCGAGGCGTTCACCGCCTTCATGCCCTCCGGCCCCTGGACGGCCGACCTCGGACAGTGCCTGTACCAGCAAGGCGGCCGTGACCTGCGGATCTCCATACTCGGGACGTTCGACGAGTCCGACGGCTCGTGGCTGTGGGGCTGGGCCAACCCCGGGTTCGGCGACATGCCGGTGGCGGGCGCGTCGGCGGCGGTGCGCGAGTGCGGGCTGCGGGACGGGGTGCGGGAGTTCACCGAGGAGGGCCTGGACCTGTCCTCGTTCCCGGATCCGCGCATGGCGGTGGAGCACCTGGCGTTCGGCGCCATGGGCGTGATCGGTGCCGCCGGGTACCTGGGCGTCGAGGCGGCGCCCGGCACCCGGGTGTACCTGGTCCCGGACGACCCGACCGTGCCGCGCACCGTCCCGGACGCGGTCACCCTGCCGCGGGTGCTGCTGACCGGCGCGGGGCTGATCGACGGCGCGGTGCCGCGCCGGGTGGTGGGCGGCTACTTCGCCCACCACGGTCTGCCGCAGCGCCCGTCGCCGACCGGGATCGGCGCCGGCCTCCCGAACGGCTCCGCGGTGACGGTGTCGTTCGACGAGGCGGGCCGGATCGCGTCGGTGGACGTCACCGCCCTCTAGTGACCTGAGTCAGAGATTCTTCGTTAGATCGGCGCCGCGCAACCCGGATGTCCATGCCCCTTCAGACCGCGCCCGGCGGCGAGAAGCCGTG